>JACPHL010000332.1 GCA_016188625.1 Candidatus Rokuibacteriota bacterium
CCGGCACGTCAAGAAGATCTCCTTCCTCCGCGACCCGGCGGGGCCCCCACCCAGGCCGACCTTCCCCCTGACCGCTCGCCTCGTGACGGCCCGGTTTCTGGACCGGGAGACGATCCACGGCATCACCCAGGGGGGAGGACCCCGGAGCGGGCTCTTCCTGGTCCCCACCGCCCTCGACGAGGTCGAGCGGGTCTTCGTCCCCCTCTCGGCGATCCGGGACGTCGTCTCGGTCAAGCGGCTGGGGGAGATCCTCGCCCAGCAGGGGGCCGCGACCCCCGCCATGGTCCAGCGCGCCCTCGAGCGGCAACGGCTCCTCCGAGGTGGGCACCGGACCCCGATCGGCCAGCTCCTGCTCGGGGCCAGCGCCCTGAGCGGGCCGCAGCTGGCGCAGGGGGTGTCCCTGCAACGGCGAGGGGCGGGCCGGCGGCTCGGGGAGATCCTCGTCGAGCAGGGGTTCATCACTCGGGCCCAGCTCGACGAGGCCCTAGCGGTTCAGCGGCGGCAGCTGGCCGAGGACACGAGGCTGGGGGCGATCATGGTCGAGATGGGCGTCACCACCTGCAATGCGATCGGCATCGCTCTGGCGATCCAGTACCAGGTCCCGTTCCTCGACCTGGCCGGCCGGTCGATCGACCCCGGACTCCGCGAGCTCGTGCCGGCGGCCCTGGCGCGCCGGTGGCAGATCGTGCCGGTCAGCCTCGAGGAGGGGATCCTGACGATCGCGCTGGCCGACCCGACCGAGGAGGCCGCCCGGGACGAGATCCGGGCGGCGACGGGGCTGACGGTGACCGCCGCGGTGGCGACGCCTCCGGACGTCGCCGGCGCCATCGCCCGCTGGTACGGGCCCTAGGCCGGACCCCCCACGCGGGCCCTTCGCTCCCTCTCCTCCCGCGCGGCCCGCTGGATCACCCGCCGGACCTCCTCCAGGGCGAAGGGCTTGGCGAGGCTGGGGGCGCCGGTCTCGTTCAGGAACGCGGTGATCTCCGGGCTCAGCGTGTCCCCGGTCAGGAAGACGACCCTGGGGAGGAGGTCCGGGCGGCGGCGGGCCAGCTCCCGATAGAGGCCCGGCCCGTCCAGCTGGGGCATCCGGAGGTCGCTCAGGATCAGGTCGTAGGACCGCGTCTGGAGCGAGTCCAGGGCGGAGGCCCCGTCGTCGGCCACCTCGACCTGATGGCCGTCGGCCGCCAGCATCTCCGCCAGGACGTCCGCCACCTCGGGCTCGTCGTCCACCACCAGGATCGCCTGTCCTCGGGGCGCCGGGAGCTGGTCCGCCGGCGGCGCCTCGGGCCTGGCCCGGGGCGGGGCGACAACGGAGAGATCGATCCTGAAGGTCGCTCCCTGCCCCGGCCGGCTCTCCACCCCGATGGATCCCCCGTGCGCCGCGATGATCCCCTGGCAGAGGGCCAGCCCGACCCCCGTCCCCTGCCCCGGGGGCTTGGTGGTGAAGAACGGCTCGAAGATCCGCGCCTGGATCTCGGGGGGGATCCCGGGCCCGCTGTCGGCGACCTCCAGCGTGATCCGGCCCCGGGCGGGATCGTGTCGCGTGGTGAGGGTGAGCCGGCGCGGGGGCGGCGTCCCGCGCATGGCCTGCTGGGCGTTGGTGATGAGGTTGACCACCACCTGACCGAGCTGGTGAGGGTCGGCCCAGAGGACGGGGAGCCCGTCGGCCAGGTCGAGCCGCACCTCCACGGTGTCCATCCGGAGCTGGTAGGCCAGCAGCTCCAGGACCTCCTCGACGACCTCGTGGAGCCGGACCGGGTGCCGCTCGGGCGGATGCTGGTGGGCCATGGCCAGGAAGTTCTTCACGATCCGGGCGCAGCGCTCCGCGGCCCGGGCGATCTTCTCGGCCCGCTGCGCCAGCGGCCCGCCCTCGGCCGCCTCGCGGAGCAGGGCCGTCTGCCCCAGCACGACCGAGAGGGGGTTGTTCAGCTCGTGGGCCACGCCCGCCAGCAGCTCGCCCATGGCGGCGAGCTTCTCGCTCTGGGCGAGCTGGCCCTGGAGCCGGCGCTGCTCCTCCTCCCGCCGCCGCCGCTCGGTGATGTCGGTGAAGGCGATCACCGCGCCAACGATCGCGCCGCGCTCCCGGATGGGGGTGCTCACGTACTCGACCGGGAAGCTCGTCCCGTCCTGCCGCCAGAACACCTCGTCCCTGACGCGGGCGACGGCGCCGCCGGCCAGCGTGGCGTGGATCGGGCAGTCCTCCAACGGGTGGGCGGTCCCGTCCGGCCGCGAGTGGTGCACGACGACGTGCACGGGCTGGCCGACCAGCTCCTCCGCCGCGTACCCGACCATCGTCGCGGTGGCCTGGTTCACGAAGGTGGCCTTCCCCTCGAGATCCACCCCGAAGATCCCCTCGCCCACAGAGTCCAGGATCAGGGCCTGGCGCCGGGTGAGCCGGTCGAGGGCATCGGCCATCTCGTCGAAGGCCTGGGCGAGCTGGCCCAGCTCGCCTTCCCCGTGCGGCAGTCCGGAGCGGACGCTCAGGTTCCCCGCGGCGAGCCGCCTCGCGGCTCCCGCCAGGGCCTTGATCCGGCGCAGGACGAACAGGTCGCCACCCACCCACGCGGCCCCGAGCGCCAGCGCCCCGACGAGCCCGACTCCGACGAGGTTCTTGGCGAGGAGCCGGTCGAGCCGGGAGAGAACGGCCTCCCGCGAGAGGCCGATGCTCAGATAGATCTCCCCGGCATCCCGGGCCTCGAAGAGCGGGAGGAACCCGAGGATCTGCGGGACGCCGTCGAGGTCCACCGCCTCGGCGACGCCGATCCGGTCGGCCAGGGCCGTCTTGACGATCGCCGCCTCCGGGAGGGAGCGCCCCACCCAGCGCTCCGGGTCGGGGTGGCGGACCAGGATCGTCCCGTTCCCGTCGATCACGGTGAGCACCGACCCTGGCGGCAGCGAGGCGTCCGCGCCCAGGCGGCCGAGCCCGGAGAGGTCGAGGGCGGCGAAGACCACCGCCCGCACCCGGCCCTCGTCGTCGAGGGCGGGGTAGCCGAGGTTGATGGTCGCCCGGCCCGTCGCGCGGCCGATCTGGTAGTCGCCGACCGCGAAGGCGCGCGTCGCCACGGCCCGTTGGAAGTAGGCCCGGTCGGCCAGGTGGATGGGCCTGTCCTGGGGGAGGGCGCTGCAGAAAAGCTCGCCGTCGGGGTCGATCGCGCCCAGGTTGGCGTAAAGGGGGTACTCGGGGAGCAGGGCGGCGAAGAGCGCGCCGCAGGCCTCGCCCTTCCGCTCGCGCACCTCCGGCAGGTGCGCCAGGCCGACCAGGAGTTGCCGCGCCCCCTCCAGCACGCGCGCGTGATTGGCGGTCGCGAGGCGGGTCAGGCGCAGCACGCTCTCTCCGACCTCGGTCGCCGCGGCCCGCCGCCGTTCCAGGGCCGAGGAGAGGATCAGTCCCGCCATCGGGAGGAGGGCGACGAAGACGAGCGCCAGGAGGCGGGCGCGAAGGCTCGAGAGCAGGGATCGGGTCATGGGGAGATGGGGCCCGCGCCCGGCTCAGATGTCCATGGCGACTACGCCGGCACAGGGTCCGGCGCCAGGGGGAGGAGGATCCGGAAGGTCGTCCCGATCCCTGGCGAGCTCCGGAAGGTGATGGTCCCCCCGTGATCCTCGATGATCTTGTGGGCGAGCGCCAGCCCGAGCCCCGTCCCGTCGGCCTTGGTCGTGAAGAAGGGGTTGAAGACCTTGTCGGCGTCGGCCGCCGGGATGCCGGTCCCGGTGTCCTCGATCTCCACCCTGACCCGCTGGGCGTGGGGTCGTCGCCGCACCCGCACCCACGGGTCGCCCCCCTCGCTCCAGCCCGCCCGCAGCGTCAACCGCCCGCCCGGCCCCATGGCGTCCAGGGCGTTGGCCACGAGGTTCACCAGCGCCTGGTAGAGGTGCTCCTGGTCCGCCTGGACGGGGGGAAGGTCCCGGGCGTACTCGCGCGCCACGGTCAGCTGCTGAGCCTCGACCTGGTGGGCGTACAGCTCCAGGACCCGCTCGAGGAGGAGCGGGAGCCGCACCGGGGCGAAGTGGAGCCGGCTGGGCCGCGCCAGCTCGAGGAGCCGCTCCACGATCCCGTTGATCCGCTCCAGCTCCCGCGGGACCACGTCCTGGAAGGTCTGACGGAAGCGCTCGTCCAGGAACTTTCTGGGCACGAGCCGCGTGAAGGTGCGGAGCGAGGTGAGGGGGTTCTTGATCTCGTGGGCCAGGCCGGTGGCCAGCGTCCCGAGGGCGGCGAGGCGGTCGGAGCGCCGGAGCTGCTCCTCGAGCTCCCGGACGTGGGTGAGGTCCCGCAGGACCCCGACCACCCCGAGGTCCTTCCCCTCGGTCCCCTTGAGCGGCGCGGTGCTCATCTCCACCGGGATGCTCGTGCCGTTCCGCCGCCGGAGCGTCATCGGGAGGCCGGCCACCCCGGTCCGGCTGGCCAGGGTCTCCATCAGGAGCTCCACGACCTCCGGGGCATGGGCGAAGACCTCGGTGCAGTAGCGCCCGGTGACCTCGCCGGTGAAGAGGCCGGTGAGGAGCTCCGCGGCGGGGTTGAGGGTGACCACGCGCCCGTCCAGATCGACGGTGACGATCCCGCCGGTGATGGAGGCCAGGATGGTGTCGGTGTAGCTCTTGAGGTCCGCCAGCTCCTCGAAGCGATGGCGCAGCTCGCTGTGGGCCGCCTCCAGGGCCGTCCGCTCCTCGAAGAGCTGGGCGGCCATGTGGTTGAAGGCGATCGCGAGATGGCCGATCTCGTCCGAGGTGGTGGGCTCGATCCGCTGGTTCAGCTCGCCGCGGGCGATCGCCTGCGCCCCCGCGGCAAGCTGCCGGACCGGCCGGACGATCCGCCGGGCGACCAGGGCCGCCGCCACCCCTCCCAGGACCAGGATCACCACGGTCAGCGCGCCCAGCTCCCGGCGGGTCCGGCTGATCTCGGCCTCCATCCGCTCCTTGGAGAGGCCCACCCGGACCGTCCCCCACCGCTGCCCCTCGACCCGGACGGGGACGGCGAAGTCGTAGATCGAACCCCCGGTGTCCGCCATCTCCGTCTCCTGAACCAGGAGCCCTTCCGCGGCCGCCGCCCGCTGGGCCACCTCGCCCTCGAGGGAGAGCCCGACGGATTCGGGGGAGCGGCTGTGGGCGGCCACCTTCCCCTCGGCGTCCAGAACGATGGCGTAGACCACGTCGGCCTCTCCAAACGACGGATGGAAGCCCAGATCGCCCAAACCCGGTGGGAGCTGGGAGCCTTGACGGCGGTGACGCTGATCTTGGGCGGATTGGCAGCGGCCCTGGTCGCGAGGCGGATCGCCCGGCCTGTCCGCCGGCTTGCCGAGGGCGCCGCGGCCATCGCCCGCGGAGAGCTGAACCAGCGGATC
>JACPHL010000333.1 GCA_016188625.1 Candidatus Rokuibacteriota bacterium
AGGCAGACCGCGACCGCCTCCACCCCTTCGTCGAGGAGCCGGCGGATGACCGCCCGGGCGCCGGCCTCGTCCAACGGCTCGAGGACCTCGCCGTCGGGGCCGACCCGCTCGCCGACCTCGAGCCTGAGCCGCCGGGGGACCAACGGGCGCGGGGGCTCGATGAAGAGGTCGTACATGTCGTAGCGCCCCTCGCGGCCGATCTCCAGGGCGTCGCGGAACCCCCGGGTCGTGAGGAGCGCGGTCTTCGCCCCCTTCCGCTCGATGATGGCGTTGGTGGCCAGCGTCGTCCCGTGGATGAGGGTGCGGACCTCGCCGGCCGGCGCCCCGGCCTCGGCCAGGAGCCGGACGAGCCCGGCCTCCACCGCCTGGGAGGGGTCCTTCGGGGTCGTCAGGACCTTGTCCACCGCGAGGGCCCCGCTCCGCTCGTCGATGAGGACGAGGTCGGTGAAGGTCCCGCCGATATCGACCCCGATCCTGGCGGGCATCGGCTACTCGAGGCCGAGGAGCCGGGCCGGGTTGACCGCCACCATGGTCCGGATCTCCTCGGCGGTGAGCCCCTGCTCCAGGCAGAGCTGGATGAAGACCCTGAGCCCCTCTGCCGGGGCCGGGCTGTGGAGCTGGCCGTAGTCGGTGGCGAGCACGCAGCGGGCCGGGCCGATCTCGCGGATCGACTTCACCAGGGCCTCAAGCCCCACCGAGGTCCAGGGCGGGGTCAGGGTGTTCATGTCCTTCTCGATCAGCGCCCCCTCGTCGGCGAGGGCCTTCTGCTCCTCCGGCGGGATCGCGGAGAGCGCCAGGTCGGGGTGGGTGATCAGGAGCTTCCGCACCCCGGCCCGCCGCGCCTCGCGGACCAGGACCCGGATCTCGGCGAGGCCGAGGTGGCCCGTGGAGAGGCAGACGTCGGCCTCGGCGATCTCCCCCAGGATCTCGCCGACCTCGGGGCGCAGCTCGCCGTGATCGTCCAGCACCGTGAGGCCGCGCTCCACCGGCCTCGGCGCGGCCTTGGGCCGCATCGCCCCGCCGTAGTGGCCGCCGCCGTAGTGGTCGAGGTGGTGCTGGGCCGAGATCGTCGGCATCCAGACCATCCGCGCCCCGAGCTTGAGCGCCGCGTCCACCGCGTGGGGGTTCAGGCCGCCGGCGATCTGGTTGAGGACGATCCCGCCGAAGGCCTCGACCCCGGGGACCGCCTTCCGCACCAGGGCGGCGCGGCCGGTGGTCTCCTGCTCGTGGGCCTTGAGGAGGACCGCCCGCATCCCCGCGGCCCGGGCCTGCTCGGCGAGCCCGACGTCGTCGAGGAGGCGCGGGAACAGGCTGGGGGCGGAGTGGGTGTGGAGGTCGATGGCGCCGCGGAGGAGGTCGTGGCAGAGGGCCATGGGCTACGGCAGCCAGTCGCGGAGCGGGCGGACCTGGATCCCGGCCGCCTCGAGCCCTTCGCGGACCGCCCGGACGATCCGCTCGGCCCCCGGGGTGTCGCCGTGGCAGCAGATCGTCTGGACATCGACCTCGATCTCGACCCCGTCGAGGGTGCGGACCCTGCCGTGGGCGATCATCACCGCCTGCTCGGCGGCGCGGGCCGGGTCGGTGATCAGGCTTCCGGGGAGTTTCCGGGAGACGAGCGTCCCGTCCACGTTGTAGGCGCGGTCGGCGAACCCCTCCCCCGCGACCCGGAGCCCCATCTTCCGGCAGTGGCGGTCGTAGCGGGTGTTGGCGAGGGTGAAGAGGATCATCCGCTCCCCGGCCTCCCGGGCCGCCTCGCCGATCGCCTGGGCGATCGCCTCCTCCTTCTCGGCCATGGCGTAGAGGATCCCGTGCGGCTTGACGTGCTGGAGGTCGGTCCCGGCCACCCGGCAGAAACCCCGGAGCGCGCCGGTCTGGTAGCAGAAGTAGTCCCGGAGCTCCGCTGGGCTCACGTCGAGGGCCCGGCGGCCGAAGCCCATCAGGTCGGGGAGGCCGGGGTGGGCCCCGATCGCCACCCCGTGCCGGAGCGCCAGCTCCACCGTCTTCCGCATCACGTGCGGGTCGCCGCCGTGGTAGCCGCAGGCGACGTTGGCCGAGCTGATGAACGGCATGATCGCCTCGTCGGCCCCGAGCGTCCAGCGCCCGTAGCTCTCCCCCATGTCGCAGTTGAGATCGATCACCTTCGCCATCGTGCGCCTCCTTGTCGCGTCGCGCCTACCGGGCGGCCTCGCGGTCCAGGACGCGGCCCAGGGCCTCGACGAAGCGCTCGACCTCGGCCTCCCCCATCGCGGCGGAGAGGCAGCCGAGCCCGCGCTGGGAGAGGAGGATCCCCTCGTTCAGGAGGCCGAGGAAGGCCCGCATCGGCTGCTCGGGGTCGAGCGGGCGGCTCGAGCGGTAGTCCCGCACCGGCTTCGGCGTCCAGTGGAGGAAGAAGAGCGAGCCCGCGCCGGTGATCTGGGCCTTGACCCGTCTCGCCTTGAACAGCTCCCGGACCCGCGAGCGCAGCAGCTCGCCGAGCCGGTCGAGCCGGGCGTAGACCTCGGGGGTGAGGGCCCGGAGGGTCGCCAGCCCCGCCGCACCCATGAGGGGGTTGGCGTTGAAGGTCCCGCCGTGGGTGACCTTTGGCGTCCCGCCCCGCGGGTCGAAGACCGCCATGACGTCGGCGCGGCCGCCGAAGGCCCCGGCGGGGAGGCCGCCGCCGATGAACTTGCCGAGGGTGGTGAGGTCCGGGGTGATCCCGAGGAGGGACTGGGCCCCGCCCGGGGCGAGGCGGAAGGTGATCACCTCGTCGAAGATGAGGAGGATCCCGTGGCGGGCGGTGACCTCGCGGAGGGCGGGGAGGAAGCCGTCCGCGGGCGGGATCATCCCCCCGATCCCCTGCATCGGCTCGACGATCACGCAGGCCAGCTCGTCCTTGGCCTGCTCGATCCGCCGCGCCGCGGCCTCGGGGTCGTTCCAGGGGAGGACGACCACGTTCTTCGAGATCGCGGGGGGCAGCCCGGCGCCGGCGGGGATCGGCTTCGGCCGGCGGCGGCTCCCGGCCTCGGCCACGGGCGGGGCGACCGAGACCTGGACCCAGTCGTGGGTGCCGTGGTAGGAGCCCTCGAACTTGGCGAGCTTCGGCCGGCCGGTGAAGGCGCGGGCCGCCCGGATCGCCATCAGGGTCGCCTCGCTCCCGGAGTTGACGAAGCGGATGCGATCGAGGCTCGGGACCCGCCGGCAGAGCTCCTGGGCCAGGCGCAGCTCGTGCTCCGACGGCGCGGGGAAGGCCAGGCCGCGCTCGACGACCTCGCGGACCGCCTGGACGACGGCCGGCGGGGCGTGGCCGAGGATCAGGGAGGTGTAGTTGCCGTTGAAGTCCAGCCGCTCCGTCCCGTCCACGTCCCAGATCCGCGCCCCCGCGCCGCGCGCGGCGTAGAACGGGTAGGGGTCGAAGAAGATGGTGGTCCGGGTGTTCCCGCCGGGGAGGACCTGGCAGGCCTCCTCGAACAGCTCCCGGGAGCGGGCGGTCTTGGCGCGGTAGTCGCTGAGGTACCCCTCAAGGGTCATCGACAGCTCCTTCTCCTCTGGTTTTCCGAGAAGTCGGGTAGGTGCGGGCCCCGTCCGGGGGTTCCCAGCGAGCGAATTCCGGGCGAGCCGTGTGGCCGTGCGCAGGGCGGGGCGCAGCGCGCCGGCCCGCAACCGCTGACCTCCGGTCGGGACCTAAACGTACCCCCCCTCAGGGGGATGGGGGGTCGCGCGGAGCCCCGCCCGAGCCAGCTACGGCCACCTAGGCGAGCCCGTTGAGCGAGCGGGAACCCCCGACGGGGACCCTCGCCACACCATACGACGTTGGTAGAACCTGTTTTTTCAGTCATTGGAGGATGGCGTCCTGCCACCGGCCGGCCTCCGCGCGGAGCAGCGCGTGAGCCTCGGCGAGGCTCACACGACGGAAGCGGATCCAGTGGCCGGGCTTGGTCTGGCCGATCCGGGCGATGTCCGGGCTGATGACGGTGGCGATCTTGGTGTACCCACCCGTGGACTGCCGGTCCACGAGCAGAACAATCGGCTGCCCCCCCGGGACCTGGATGCCGCCGAGGGGGATGCCGTCCGAGACGATGTCGTGCCCGTGGCGGTAGGTGATCCCGGGCCCCTTCAGCCGGTACCCCATCCGATCGACC
>JACPHL010000068.1 GCA_016188625.1 Candidatus Rokuibacteriota bacterium
CGATGCCTCCCCCGGGAGGGGGTGAGGCGTGATCGACGAGGCCCTCGAGCGCTTCGGGGAGCTGGTCCGGCGTCACGCGGAAGACCTCGACCTCGCCGAGGGGGCGCTCCTGATCGCCCAAACCGAGTACTCGGACCTCGAGGTCGAGCGCTATCTCGGTCGCCTCGACCGGATGGCCGAGGAGGCCCGAGCCGGCCTCCGGGGCGGCCAGGAGCCCGCGGCAGCGCTCCGGCGGCTCCACGTCTACCTCTTCGAGGAGCAGGGGTTCCGCGGGAACAGCGAGGAGTACTACGATCCCAGGAACAGCTTCCTCAACGACGTCCTCGATCGAAAGACCGGCATCCCCATCACCCTGTCGGTGGTCTACATGGAGCTGGGCCGTCGCCTCGGGCTCACGATTCGAGGGATCGGACTCCCAGGTCATTTTATGGTTGAATGGCAAGGAGATACTGAACGGCTTCTCATCGATCCCTTTAACCGAGGCGCGATCCTGGACGCCCAGGAGTGCCAGGCCCTGGTCGCTCGCGTCATGGACCGACCGATCGAGCTCGGGCCCGAGCACTTCCGGTCGGTCGGCAAGCGGCAGATCCTGGCCCGGATGCTCCTCAACCTGAAGGGGATCTGGTTCAGCCGGCAGGAGTGGGGGAAGGCCCTCGCAATCGTGGAGCGGCTGCTCCTCCTCGCCCCGGCGGCCCTCGGCGAGGTGCGGGACCGGGGGATCATCCACGCCCGGCTCGGAACATGGGTCGCGGCCGTCCGCGACCTCGAGGCGTACCTCCGGGCCCGGCCGGAGGCCCCCGACGCCGAGACCGTCCGCCACCACCTGCGGACTGTCCGTCAAGCCCTGGCCTCCCGGAACTGAGGGCGCGCCGGTGCGGACGGCGGACGTCGTCGTCATCGGCGGCGGGATCATCGGCTGCTCCATCGCCTACCACCTCCTCGCCCGGGCCGGGCGCCTCCGGGTCGTCCTCCTCGAGCGCGAGGCCGAGCTGGGGACCGGCGCCACCGCCCGGGCCACCGGCGGGATCCGCCACCAGTTCTCGAGCGCGACCCTGATCCGCCTCACCCGGCTCTCGCTCCCCGCCTTCCTCCGCTTCGAGGAGGAGTTCGGCCGCTCCGCGGACTTCGTCCCCCACGGCTATCTCTTCGTCACCGCCGAGCCCGACCGGCTCGAGGGGTACCGTCGGGCGGTCGCCCTCCAGCAGTCGCTCGGCGTGCGGAGCCGGATCCTCGCTCCGGAGGAGCTGCGCGACCTCCTCCCCCAGCTCGCCACCGCCGACCTCCTCGGCGGGAGCTTCTGCCCCGACGACGGCTCGGCCGACCCCCACGGCGCGCTCCAGGGATTCGTCACCCGGGCCCGGGCGCTCGGGCTCGAGGTCCTCACCCGCGCCGAGGTGGTCGCGATCGATCGCGAGGGGGAGCGTGTGGCAGGAGTGAGAACCGCGACCGAGCGCTACGCCGCTCCGGTCGTGATCAACGCGGCCGGCCCGTTCGCCGACCGGGTCGCCCACCTGGCCGGGGTGGAGATCCCCTCGAGGCCCTACCGCCGCCAGGTCCTGGTGGTCGAGCCGCCGCCCGAGCTGCCGGAGGTCTTCCCCCTGATCGTGGACGGGGACAGCGGCTTCTACGTCCACCGCCAGGGGAGGAGCGCCCTCGTCATGGGCGGGACCGACAAGGACAGTCGCCCCGGGACCGAGATCGCCGTGGACTGGGAGGCCTTCGAGCCGGTCCTGTCCGCCGCGGCCCGGCGGGTCCCGCCCCTGGCCGAGGCGAAGGTGATGCGCGCCTACGCCGGACTCCGCGACCTCACCCCCGACTACCACGGGATCTTGGGTCAGATCCCGGAGGTCTCCGGCTTCTACGTCGCCTGCGGCTTCTCGGGGCACGGCTTCATGCACGCCCCCGCGATCGGGCGGCTCATGGCCGAGCTGATCGTGGACGGCCGGGCCCGGAGCCTCGACCTCGCCCCGCTCTCGCCCAAGCGGTTCCGGGCCGGCCGATCAGAGACAGAAGTCCAGATCTTCTGAGCGGTAGGTTCAGCCGGAGGCGGCGAGGGCCCGGATGAGGGTGGCGTCGGCGGGCGGGAAGGGGAGGGTCGCGAGCTCCCCGGGCCGGACCCAGCGGTAGCGCTGCCCCTCCTGGGGGCGGACCCGGCTCGAGGCGAGCCGGCAGCGGAAGAAGTGGAGGCGCACCCGTCGCTCGGGGTAGGGGTGGGCGACCGCCAGCACCTCCTCCCCCACCTCGACCTCGATGGCCAGCTCCTCGCGGAGCTCCCGGCGCAGGCACGCCTCGAGCGACTCTCCGGGCCGCCGCTTCCCCCCCGGGAACTCCCAGTACCCAGGAAGGTGCTGTCCGCCCCGCCGCCGGGTGATCAGGTAGCGCCCGTTTCTGGCGATGAGGGCGGCCGCCACCTCCACCTCCGGGAGCGGCGCCGGCCGGTGGCGCGCCAGGCGCCGGAAGATCCGGAGGAGCGAGGCGCGGTAGGCGGCCCACCCCATGAAGCGGTTGGCGTTGGAAGGGTGGAGGAGGACGATCACCGTCCGGCCGCCCTGCCGGAAGCTCCGGGCGTGGTCGCGGGGAAAGCTGACTTGGCGGCCGAGGACCGCCCGCGCCGCGACCGCGCCCACGGCGACGACGATCTTCGGGTCGAGGAGCCGGAGCTCCGTCTCGAGGAAGCGGGCGCAGTTGGCGATCTCCGAGGCCCTCGGCGCGCGGTTCGCCTCCCGAGCTCCCGGCGCCTCGGGCCAGCACTTCACCGCGTTGGTGAGGAAGAAGAGATCCTCGAGGTCGAGGCCGAGCCGCCGGATCTCCCCGCGGAGGACCATCCCGGCCCGGCCGGTCCAGTGGCGGGCGTTCCGGATGCTGGCGATCCCCGGCGCCTCCCCGACGAGGACGAGCCCGGTGTCCGGGCGCCCCACGGCCTCCCAGGGGAACTTCCGGTAGCCGCAGATCGTGGGGCAGCGCGTGCAGGCCGCCACCTCCCGGTAGAGGGCTTTGATCGCGGTGGCAGCCCCGTGGGGAGGCGCCGACCCCTCGCTCCGCACGCTGCGCGGCGCACCCGCCAGTGGCTCGCCGGGCGGGGCCCCTCCTCTTTTGTCCTCCGCTCGCATTCCGGCTTCCCCACCCGGCTCGCTCACGGCGGGGACCCGCGCCGCTCCGCTTAACGCTCCGCTCGGGGCCGCCGCCTCCCCACTGGGGGGGGCGTCGGAAGGGGGGCGGAGCCCCCCTCCGAGGAATCCCACGGGTAGCTCCGGCAGAAGCGGCGCATCGGACAGTCGGGGCAGCGCGGCCGCCTCGCCGTGCAGACTAGCGCCCCGAAGTCCATCAGCGCCTGGTTGAAGTCGTAGGCGCCGCCCCGCGGGATCAGGGCGGCCACCAGCTCCCAGAGGCGCTTCTGCCCTTTGAGGCGGCGCAGGCCCACCCGCCCGAGGAAGACCCGCCCGACGAGGCGCCGGACATTGGTGTCGAGGATCGGGGCGTCCCTGGCGTAGGCGAAGGCCAGGACCGCCCCCGCGGTGTAGCGGCCGATCCCCTTGAAGGCCAGGAGGGCTGCTGGGTCATCCGGGAGCTTCCCTCCGTAGCGGGCCACGGCCTCGCGCGCGATGGCGTGGAGGCGGACCGGACGGATGTTGTAGCCGAGCGGGTACCAGGTCCTCCGCACCTCCTCCACCGGGGCGCGGGCCAGCTCCTCGAGCGTCGGGTACCTGACGAGGAACTCGTGGTACTTGGGAAGGACGCGCTCGACCTGGGTCTGCTGGAGCATGATCTCCGAGACGAGGACCCGGTAGGGATCGCGGGTCTCGCGCCAGGGGAGCCTCCGCCCGTGGCGGCGGTACCAGGCGAGCAGGCGGCGCTGGAAGCGGCGGCGGCGGGCGGGATCGACGGACGGGCGGCTCACGCCGCCATTATAGCCGACCCCGTCGAGCGGGCTCCTGGAGGTGCGGTTGTGAGCGGCTAGGGCGATCTGCTCTTGACAGCTGTGCATGATTTTTGCACTGTATGTCCAACGCAAGCAGTGGTCCTCGGGGGTTCCGACTGGCGGGATAAAGGTTCAAGCAAGATAACAAGAGGTCAGACGCAAACAAAAGGATTGGCGAAGTAAAAACCACAGGGTCTGTCAGCGTCTCGCGCGCTTTTGAGGGGTCTACCGGCGGAGGCGGAAATCGTGGAAGCGGACAGGCGGGTCCTGGTGGTCGATGACGAGCCGGAGATCCTCGCCCTGTTGGCCGAGTTTCTTTCGACGCTCGGCTGCAAGGTGCTGCTGGCGGGGAACGGGGCCGAGGCCCTCCAGCTCTTCGCCGCGTGGCGGCCCGCCCTCGTCATCACCGACCTCGTGATGCCCGAGGTTGATGGCTTGACGCTGATGCGGGCCGTCAAGGAGGCGAGCCCGCGGACCGAGGTCCTGGTCATCACCGGCCACGCCGATCTCGACTCCGCCGTCCAGGCGCTCCGGCAGGGCGCCTTCGAGTACCTCACCAAGCCCCTCGACCTCGAGGCCCTGGGCCGCCGGGTGGAGCAGGCCCTGGAGCGCCGCCGGCTGATCCTCGAGAAGGAGGCTCTCCTCGAGGAGCTGGAGGAGCGGGTCCAGGCCAGGACCGCGGCCCTGGCGGAGAGCCGGCGACGCCTTGGCGCGCTGTTCGACGGGATCACCGATCCCCTCCTCATCGTCGATCGGGCACTCACGATCCTGGTCGCCAATCTGGGGGCCGCCAGGTTCTCGGGCACCCCGGTGGAAGACCTCATCGGCCGGAAATGCCACAGGGCGCTGTTCGGGCGGGAGGAGCCCTGCGAGGGGTGCCCGGTCCGGGAGACCTTCGCCAGCGGCCGGCCCGCCTCCAGCTCCCTGTCGCAGCAGGAGCCGGGCGGGAGCGCCCGCTATCTGGAGATCTCCAGCTATCCCCTGACCGGCGAGGGGGAGCGGCCGGCGGAGGCCGTCGAGCACATCCGCGACGTCACGGAGAAGGTCCGCCAGGCGCGCTACCTCCACAACGCCGAGAAGCTCGCCGCCGTCGGGCAGTTCGCCGCCGGGATGGTGCACGAGCTGGGCAACGCCCTGGCCATCGTCACCGCCTCCGCGCAGTTCCTCCTCGGGTACCCCAACGACCGCCGGCAGATGGGCCGTCCGTATCTGGAAGCGATACGCCGGAGCGTGACGGCGGCCGAGCGGACGATCCGTGAGCTCCTGGCCTTCGCCCGGCCGCGGGAGCCCTCCATGGAGGTCTTGAACGTGGCGGAGGTGCTGGATCGCGTCTGCCTCCTCCTTAAGGGGGAGTTGGCGAAGCATGGGGTGGAGGTCGTGCGTCAGGTGGCCGCCGACCTCCCCGCGATCCGGGGGGATCCGGAGCAGCTCCAGCAGGTCTTCCTCAACCTCCTCCTCAACGCCGTCCAGGCGATGGAGGGGGGCGGGCCGGTCACGATCAGGGCGGTCTTCGATCCGCCGCAGTGGGCGCGGGTGGAGGTGGTCGACACCGGCCGGGGCATCCCCGCGGAGCACCTCGACCGCATCTTCGACCCCTTCTTCACCACCCGGGAGGGGGGCACGGGCTTGGGCCTCTCCATC
>JACPHL010000042.1 GCA_016188625.1 Candidatus Rokuibacteriota bacterium
CCGCGCTGGTTGAGGATCGCCCGCTCCTCGACGACGACCCCGCCCGCCTTGAGCTCCCGCTTCTGGGCGATCCGTATCCGGCCGCGGATGGTGTCGCCGATCCTGACGGGCGCGAGGAACCGCCACTCGAGGCCCATGAAGGCGAGCACCGGGAGCTGGCCCTGGGGGACCCGGAACCCCAGGCCCGAGGAGAGGGCCAGGGCCAGGAACTCCGGCACCGCGGCCGGCCCCCCGGCGCGGCTCGAGAGGTCGAGGAAGGCGTGGTCGCCGGCCAGGACCGCGAAGGTCACCAGGTCGGCCTCGGTCACGGTCCGGGCGGGGGTGAGGGCCTCCTCCCCGACCTCGACCTCCTCGAAGTGGCGCCCCCCCTGCACCGGACGTATCCCTACCGGCGCTCCAGCATCAGGTCGGTCTCCCCTTCCTGGACCACCTCACCCCGCTGGTTGAGGATCGTCTGGGAGAGGACGACGATGCCGCGATCGGGCTTGGAGGTCTCGCGCTTTCCGACGACCTTGATCCGGACCTTGATGGTATCGCCGATCTTGATGGGGCCCTTGAACTTCCAGCGGATGCCGAGGAGGGCGAGGGTGGCGAACGGTTGGGGGAGGGCCCGACCCCCCAGCCCGGACTGGATGGCCAGGCCCAGGAGGCCGTGGGCGATCCGCTCCCCGAAGACGCTCGCCTTCATGAACTCGGCGTCGGTGTGGAGGACGTTATAGTCGCCCGACAACCCGGCGAACAGGACGATGTCGGCCTCGGTCACGGTCCGGCCCGGGGAGAGGTACTCCTCCCCGACCTCGACCTCCTCGAAGTACCGCCGCCCGCGCTCAGCCATGGCATCGCCTCCCGGTCGTGATCACTCTGGCAACGCCCCTCTTGTACCACATCCGGCCGTCCGGGCTCAAGCTTCATCAAAACCGCGCCTTAGGGGCTTGACAAGGGGTGCCCGACCGGGTAGTCTCCGTGACAGACCGACCGGTCGGTCTGGGAGTCATGCTCACCGACACGCGCCCCGGCGCCGAGACCCCGGTGTTCCTCCGCGACCGGCGCCTCCTGCCGCCCTGGGAGAAGGTCCGGGCGGGCGAGCGGCTCGGCCGGGAGGACGGCCTCCTCCTCTTCGAGAGCGAGGACCTCCTGGGCCTCGGCCGGATGGCGGATCACGCCAAGCGCCGCCGCTCCGGGGACTGGGTCTACTTCGTCATCAACCGCTACATCAACCCCACCAACGTCTGCGTGCTCTCCTGCAAGTTCTGCGACTTCGCCAAGAAGAAGGGGGAGCCGGGGGCCTACGAGCACACCGTCGAGGAGATCCTCGGCATGATCCACCCAGAGGTCCGGGAGGTCCACATCGTCGGCGGGCACCACCCGGACTGGCGCTTCGAGTACTACGAGGAGATGGTCCGGGCGATCCACGCCCGCTTCCCCGAGGTGAAGATCAAGGGGTTCACCGCGGCCGAGATCGACTACTTCTGGCGGCGCTGGAGGATCGAGCCGCTGGAGGCCCTGGCCCGGCTCAAGGCGGCCGGGCTCGTCTCGATGCCGGGGGGTGGGGCCGAGGTCTTCTCCCGGCGCCTCTGGAAGGCCCTCTTCCCCGGCAAGGCGGACGCCGACCGTTGGCTCGAGATCCACCGGACCGCCCACGGCCTCGGGCTCCGCTCCAACGCCACCCTCCTCTACGGCCACATCGAGAGCGTGGCCGAGCGGGTGGAGCACCTGCTCCGCCTGCGCGAGCTCCAGGACGAGACCGGCGGGTTCCTCACCTTCATCCCCCTCGCCTACCAGGTCGGGGACACCCGGCTCGTCCCCCGCCAGACCTCCCCCATCGACGACCTCCGGACCATCGCCGCGGCGCGGCTGCTCCTGGACAACTTCCCCCACGTGGAGGCCTACTGGGTGATGATCGGGGAGGCGACGGCCTCGGTGGCCCTCCACTTCGGGGCCGACGACGTCAACGGGACCCTCGAGGACGAGCGGATCGCCCACGCCGCCAAGGCCGAGAGCCCGGTCAAGCTGGCCCGCGAGCAGATCCTCAGGATGATCCGGGACGCCGGGCGGATCCCGGTCGAGCGCGACGCCCTCTACACAGTCATCAAGGTCTGGAATTGACGTGATCCGGGTCGGCCGGATCCCCTACCTGAACTGCGAGCCGTTCTACCACGCCCTCGACCACCCGACCGTGCTCGACCTCCCGCCCCGGGCCATGGGGGAGGCCGCCCGGCGCGGGGAGATCGACGCCGCCCCCCTGTCCGTGGTGGACGGCTGGGCGCTCGCCGAGGCCTTCGGGCCGCTCCCCTTCGGGATCGCGGTCCGGCGGGCGGCCCGGAGCGTGCTCCTCTTCTCGCGCCGCCCGCTGGCGCGCCTGGACGGGGCTGCCATCGCCGTGACCCCGGAGACCTCGACCTCCGTGCTCCTCCTCCGGGTCCTGCTCGCCCTCCGCTACGGGGTGGCGCCCCGCGCCTGGGTGGGCCCCGAGGAGGAGGCGGACGCCCGGCTCCTCATCGGCGACGGCGCCCTCCAGGCGCGAGGTCGGCTGGAGGCGACGTACCCTCACCGGATCGACCTGGCCCTCGAGTGGCACGCCTGGACCGGCCTCCCCTTCGTCTTCGCCCGCTGGGTGGTCCGGCGGGGCTGTCCGCCCGAGGAGGTCCAGACCCTGGCTCAGGCTCTCGGGGCGGCGATCGACCGGGGGCTCGCCGCGCTCGGCGAGATCGGAACCAAGCGCCGGGACCTGGGCCTCACCTCGGAGGAGGTGGCCGAATACCTCCGGGGGTTCGCCTACCGGCTCGGCCCCGACGAAGAGAAGGCCGAGGCCGAGTTCCGCCGCTGTCTCGAGAAGCTGGAGGCCTGATGCTGGACCAGATCCTGGAGAAGGTCGAGGCCGGGAAGCGCCTCGACCGGGCCGAGGGGCTCTGGCTCCTCACCGAGGCCCCGCTCCTCGACCTCGGCCAGCTCGCCCAGGGCGTCCGCCACCGCCTCCACCCGGAGAAGCGCGTCACCTTCGTCATCGATACCAACCCCAACTACACCAACGTCTGCGTCACCGACTGCCAGTTCTGCGCCTTCTACCGCCGGCCCGGCGACCCGGAGGCCTACACCCTGAGCGTGGAGGAGGTCCTGGCCAAGATCGAGCGGGCTGCCGCGCAGGGGGCAACCACCGTCCTCCTCCAGGGCGGGCACAACCCGGCGCTCCCGCTCGACTACTACCTCACCCTGGTCCGGGAGACCCGGCGTCGCTTCCCCGGGGTCACCCCCCACTTCTTCACCGCCTCGGAGGTCCAGACCATCGCCGAGGTGAGCGGCCTCGGGGTCCGAGAGGTCCTGACCAGGCTCCGGGAGGCCGGGCAGCTCACCCTCCCCGGCGGCGGCGCCGAGATCCTCTCCGAGCGCGTCCGCAAGCGGATCAGCCCCAAGAAGGGCGGCCCGACGGCGTGGCTCGAGGTCCACCGGGAAGCCCACTGCCTGGGGTTCCGCACCACCGCCACGATGATGTACGGCCACGTCGAGCAGCCCGAGGACGTGCTCGACCACCTGGAGGCGATCCGCGCCATCCAGGACGAGACCGGGGGGTTCACGGCCTTCATCCCCTGGTCCTTCAAGCCCGGGAACACGCTGCTGGAGAAGTGGATCAAGCGCTACGCCGGCCCCAACGCCTACCTCCGGATGCTCGCGGTCGCCCGCTGCTACCTCGACAACTTCCCCCACATCCAGGCCTCCTGGTTCTCCGAGGGGAAGCGGACCGGGCAGGTGGCCCTCCACTTCGGGGCCGACGACTGGGGTGGGACCCTCTTCGAGGAGAACGTCCACCGGGCGGCGGACTACGTCAACACGATCACGGTGGACGAGATCGTCGCCCTCATCCGCGAGGCCGGCTTCCGCCCCGCCCAGCGCACCACCCTCTACGAGATCCTGAAGGTCTACTGACGCACGATGGGTGTCTTCAAGGTGGACGTGCGGATCGCCAAACCCGGCCGAAGGCCGCGCTGGGTCCGCATCCCCCAGGTCATGGTGGACTCCGGTGCCGAGCTCAGCCGGCTTCCGGAAGCCGATCTCCGATCAGCAGGTATCGAGGTCTTCAAGAAGGATCAACTCTTCGTGATGGCGAACGGGCAGTATGTCACGCGGAACGTGGGGATGGCGCTGCTCGAGGCCGGGGAGTTTAAGACCGTGGACGAGGTCGTTTTCGCCAGGCCTGGCGACCTCAAGCTGCTCGGCGCGAGGACGCTCGAAGGCTTCAACGCCGTGGTGGACCCGCAGAAGAAAAAGCTCGTCGCCGCGGGCCCGATGCCCGCGGCCGGATTCAGACCGGATCGAGGTGGACGTCCGTAAGGATCTGCGCTCGACCCGCGGCGTCGGCTTCCGCCAGGCCCAGCGCACCACCCTCTACGAGATCCTCCGCGAGTATTAGTCCCCGAGCCGAACCGACCGCCCTTAGAGAGGGGCGGCGAGAAACTCCAGGATCGCGTGCACGATCGCCTCGGGGGCGTCCTCCTGCAGGAAGTGGCTGGCGTCCGCGATCTCGCAGGTCACCGCGTGGGGGTAGACCCGCTGCCACCGCCGCAGCACCGGCTCGGGAAGCACGGGGTCGCGCATCCCCCACACCAGCAGCACCGGGATGCTCGTGAAGATCGGCAGCGCCTGCTCGATTCGTCTCATGTCGGGGTAAGACGGATCGGCCTCGTCCACCGGGATGTCGCGAGACCAGCAGAGGAGGGCGCGGCGAGAGTCCAGGATCGGAAAGGGCGCCAGATAGGCTGCCATCACGCTCTCACTCAGCCGCTCCGGGCGATGCGTCGTGCCTTTCAGCGCGGGCTCGACGTACCCGTTCCGCTCCAGCACGAACCGCTCGCCCCGCGGCGAGCGGATCAGCTCCAGCAGCCGGGGAAGCGGCCCGCCCGGCCACGGGGCGAACGCCCAGGTGTTCATCAGGACCAGCCGCTTGACGCGCTCCGGATGGCGCATCGCGAATCCGAGCCCGACGGGCCCGCCCCAGTCGTGGAGCACCAGGGTGACCGCGTGCAGATCGAGGGAGAGGAGGAGCGCCTCGACGTTGGCGATGTGGTGCCGGAGCCGATACGGGTAGGGCTCGGGCGGCACCTCCGACTTCCCCATCCCCATGTGGTCCGGCACGACGCAGCGGTACCGCCGCGAGAGCGGTGGGATGAACCGACGGTAGAGATACCCCCAGGTGGGATCCCCGTGGAGCAGGACGACGGGCTCCCCCTGCCCCTCGTCCACGAAGTGCAGCAGGACACCGTTGACGCGGCCGTACCGCGGCGCGAACGGGAAGGTTCCTTCGAAGGTCTCGTCCCGGATCTCAAGCATCTAAATAGGGTCGATAGGGGGAACGGCGGAGAGCAGTTCCTCGTCCACCGCGCGGCGGTAGAGGGTCTCGAGGGCCCGCCGGCCTTCGGCCCCGAGCGCCAGGGTGTAGTCGTTCACGTACATGAGGACGAAGCGCCGGCAGGTCTCCCGGTCGATCCCCCGCCCGTATTCGAGGGCGTAGTCGAGGGCCTCGTCCACGTGGGCCTGAGCGTAGCGGATCGAGGCGCGGAGGGCGTCGGAGAGCCGGCGACCGAGCGCCTCTCCGAGGTCGCGGCGGATGACGTTGATCCCCAGGGGGACGGGGAGGCCCGTCTCGACGGTCCAGCGCTCCCCGAGGTCGAGAACCTTCCTGAGCCCGAGCGCCTCGTAGGTGATCTGCCCCTCGTGGATCAGGACGCCGGCGTCGGCCTGCCGGTCGCGGACCACGCGCGGGATCTGGTCGAAGGCGACCACGATGACCGGCGGGTCGCCCAGGGCGAGGCGGAGGAGGAGGTTGGCGGTGGTCCCGTACCCCGGGATCGCGATCACCTTCTCGCGGAGGGTCCGCTCCCGGTAGGCCCGCCGCGCCACCACGATGGGGCCGTACCCCTTCCCCATCGACGCCCCGGGGTCGAGGATCCGGTAGCGCTCGGCGACCGCCGGGTAGGTGGCGCAGGAGATGGCGGTGACCTCGAGGTCCCCCTCGAGGGCCCGCCGGTTCAGGGACTCGATCTCCTCCAGCACGTGCTCGACCCTGACCCCCTCCAGCGGGACCTTGCCGTGGGTCAGGGCGTAGAACATGAAGGCGTCGTCGGGGTCCGGGCTGTGGCCGATCCGGATCACGGGCATCGGGGCCTCCTCGGCGACGTCTCCCGGACCCCAGGCCGATGACCCCCCGGCCCAGGCTCCGGCCTGCTCGCGGCCGACCCGGGAAGGCGGCCACCCGCCAGAAGATCCTCCAGGCGGCGATGGAGGTCTTCGCGCGGAAGGGGTATCACCAGGCGGTGGTGGATGACATCGTCAAGGCCTCGAGGACCTCCAAGGGCGCGGTCTACTTCCACTTCCCCGGCAAGGCGGAGCTCTTCTCCGCGCTGGTGGACGAGTTCGCCGCCCGGCTCGCCTCGACCGTGGCCGAGGCGATCGAGGGCCGGCGGGGCGGCCTGGCCAAGGTCCAGGCCGCGCTGGAGAGCTGTCTCGGGACCTTCGCCCGCCACCGGGAGTCGGCCCGGCTCCTCGTCATCGAGTCGGTAAGCCTCGGACCGGCCTATCAGGCCAAGCGCCAGGAGATCCACGGGCGGTTCGCCGCGCTCATCCGATCCTACCTGGACCAGGCCGTCGAGGAGGGCTCCATCCCGCCCCTCAACACCGAGGTGGCGACCTACGCCTGGCTCGGGGCCGTGAACGAGCTGGTGATCCAGTGGCTCCACACCGGTCGGCCCGACCTCACCCGCGACGTCCTCCCCACCCTGACGGCCCTGTTTCTCCGCTCCATCGGCGCCCGCAGTTAAACTCGGAGGGGGGCTAAAGCCCCCCTTCCGAGCACCTGAGGAGGAGGCGTCGATCCCTCGCTCCACACGTTCCGCTCGGGACCGACGCCGCCCCCCACAAAGGCCCGGCTCGGGTATGCGCCTGGACATCCCTAGGCGTCGGGGAGCACGAGGGTCCCCTCGAGGACCGTCACCGCCTCACCCCCGACCCGCACCGCTCTGGGCCGGCCCCGCTCGACCTCGAGCTCGACGAGGAGCCGGCCCGGGCGGCCGAGGGTGTCCCCCTGCTCCGCCCTGAAGCGGCGGATCCCCTCCCCCGCGGGCAGCCGACCGACCTCCCAGCAGTAGACGGCCAGCGAGGCGTGGACCGAGCCGCTCGCCGGGTCCTCGGGGATGCCGTAGTGAGGGGCGAAGAAGCGGGAGTGGGTCAGGGAGTCCGGCTCGATGGCCTCGAAGGTGGTGAGGCAGAGCCCGCGCAGCCCGCGCGCCGCGGCACTACGGGCGAGGACGGTCGGATCGGGGGAGAGGAGGTGGAGGACCCTGAGGGAGCGGCAGGGGACGATCAGGTCGCGCTCGGGCGTGAGCACGGCCGGCAATTCGGCGATCTCGTTGGCGGGAAGCCCGAGGGCCTGGGCGAGCGGGTCGAGGTCGTCGGCGTAGGGCTTGAGGATCGGGACGGCCGGCTCCAGCCAGATCAGGAGCGCGCCGTCCGCCTCCTCGACCGCCACGGGGAGGAGCCCGCCGAGGGTCTCGCAGGTGAGCCGGCGCCGCCCCTCGACCCTGAGCTGGCCGGCCCCGACCAGGACATGGACGGTGGCGACCGTGGCGTGGCCGCAGAAGGTCAGCTCCCGGGTGGGGGTGAACCAGCGGAGCCGGTAGTCGGCGCCGGGCCGGGTCGCGGGGAGGAGGAAGGCGGTCGCGGGAAGGTTCATCTCCCGGGCGACCTCCTGCATCTCCGCCTCGGAGAGCCCGGCGGCGTCCAGGACCACCGCGGCGGGATTGCCGCCGAACGGCGCCCGGCTGAAGGCGTCCACCTGGAAGAGCGCGACCCGACGCATAGTCCTGAGCAGCACGGCGATGATAGCCCGCGCGCCGCGGCGGCGTCAACGTCGGTTGACTTGCCACGACCGCTGGGCCATACTGGCCGCGGCCTGACGGCGACGACTCTGAGGAGGCTGGCATGGGAAAGGTCACGGCGGCCCACCTCCTGATGCGCACCCTCCGCCAGCACGGGGTGGACCGGATCTTCGGGCTCTGCGGGGACCACGTCAACTCCATCTTCAACGCCTGCCTCGACGAGGGCATCCGGGTCATCGACACCCGGCACGAGTCCGGGGCCACCCACATGGCCGACGGCTGGGCGCGGGTCACCGGCACCCCGGGGGTCGCGGTCGTGACCGGCGGGCCGGGGCACACCAATTCGCTGACCGGGATCGCCACCGCGTGGATGGCCGGGAGCCCGATCCTGGCCATCAGCGGACAGTACGAGACCGGACTGGCCGAGCGCGGCGCCCTCCAGGAGGTGGACCAGGTGGGGATGGTCCGCGGGATCACCAAGTGGGCGCGGACGGTCACCGACCCCGAGCGCCTCCCCCACTACGCCGCCCTGGCCCTTCGGGCCGCCACCGAGGGGCGGCCGGGCCCGGTGCACCTGTCGATCCCCGTCGACGTCTCCTCGGCCGAGCTCGACGAGGGCCGGGTGCGCCTGCCCCCGGTGATCCAGCCGGAGCCGCCGGCCGCGCCCGAGGCGGCCATCGAGGCCGCCCTCGAGCGCCTCCGCGGCGCGGCGCGCCCCGTCGTCATCGCCGGGAGCGGGGTCTGGTGGGGGCGCGGCGTCGAGCCGCTCCGGCGGCTCGTGGAGATCGCCTCGCTCCCCTGCTTCACCATCGGGCTCGGCCGCGGCACCCTGCCCGACGACCACCCCCTCTGCCTGGGCTACGCCGATCCCCTCCTGAACCCGGTGGCTCGCGAGATCGCGCGGGCCGACGTCATCCTCCTCCTCGGCAAGCGGATCGACTTCCGGCTCGGCTACGGGCGGCTCCTCGGGACCGAGCCGTTCCTCATCCAGGTGGACATCCACGCCGCCGAGCTGGGCCGGAACCGACCCGCCCAGCTCCCCCTCCACGCCGACTGCGGCGAGGTCCTCCGCCAGCTCGCGCGGGCCGCCGGGCGCCAGCGGGGGTGGGGCGAGAAGCCCTGGGTCGAGGAGCTGCGGCGGGCGCGCCGCTCGGCCCAGGAGGCCCGGCAGGCCGACGAGCGTTCCGAGGCGAGCCCGATCCACCCGCTCCGGCTCGCCCGGGAGCTACGCGAGTACTTCGACGGCGAGGTCGTCTTCGCCATCGACGGCGGCGACTTCGCGCAATGGTGCCGGATCGGGCTCCCCGCCCGTCAGCCCGGTCACTGGCTCCGCCTGGGCGCCCTGGGGACCGTGGGCGCGGCCATCCCCCTGGGGATCGCCGCCCAGCTCGCCCGCCCCGGCGTGCCGGTGGTGATCCTCATCGGCGACGGCGGCTTCGCCATGAACGGCTGGGAGCTCCACACCGCCCTCCGCCACGGGGCGCCGGTGATCGTGGTGGTGGGCAACGACCAGGGGTGGGGGATGGAGCGGCAGCTCCAGGCCGCCTTCTACGACCGGACGGTGGGGGTCGAGCTCGGGCTCGTCCGCTACGATCGGGTGGTCGAGGCCATGGGCGGCCACGGCGAGCATGTGGAGCACCCGGCGGAGCTCCTCCCGGCCCTGGACCGCGCGGTGAAGTCGGGGAAGGTCGCCTGCCTCAACGTCATGGTCCAGGGGCTCCCGAGCCCGCTCACCCGGTCGAACATCGCCCGCCAGCGGGGGTGAGCGCGGTGACCCGGGGGGTGGTCGCCGCGCTCCTCGTCGGGCTCGCCGCCGGGGCGGCGCTCGGCCTGCTCGGCCCCCGCTACTGGCCGGAGCTCACGGCCCCCTTCGAGGGGAAGCGCGAACTGCTCCAGGGAGAGGTCCTGCGCGAGGAGCGGCGGGAGGACCGCTACCTCCTCACCCTGAAGACGCCCGAGGGGGCGATCCTGGCGATCTTCCGGGAGCGCGCCGCGGAGGTGGATCTCCTGGTGGACCCCGGCGATCGCGTCACCCTGGCGCTCCGGGGCTACGCGCCGTTCGTGACCGACCCTCGCATTGCGCGGGTAATGAAGCGGGATCAGGGCGCGGCGCCTCCGGCCGCCCCCGCACCCTCACCGACGGGCCGCTAGGATCGCCCTCCGAACGGCATCGCATGCCGCCCCGGATCGGCTGGCGCCCCTTCCGCGAACGCGCGCACCGCGCAACGGGGCAAGGACGCAACTTATCCACTTATCCACACTCATCCACAAATCCGGAATCCCTGCGTCCCTCGCGGCGCGCGACGGGCTCGTCCACGCGAGCCCGCGACCATTCACGATTTCGACGCCTCGGCGTGGCGAAGGCCGATGGCGCAAGGGCTCCAGCGGGGTGCCCGCCGAGAATCGGCCACCGGCGCAGCGAAACATTTTCTTGACAGGGTCCCGCTCAACGTTGCTTCATTGAGAGCGGTTGCTAGGGGAGCCTCTCACGCTCGGAGGTCACAATGGAGGTCTCGAGGAAGCCGCTCGCAAAGGTGGAAGGGAAGAAGAAGCTCCGACTGAGCGGACTGGTGATTCAGTGGCGCGGAACCCCGAACCTCGACGACTGGGTCGCGTTCATCGTCAACGGGACGAGATCCCGACGGCTGATCCTGGCAGATCGCACCTCTGAGCGGAAGGTCAAGACCCTCCTCCATCGGATCGAGGGGCTCTCCAAGCGGGAGATCGAGCGGCTGGCCAAGGGATGACAACTCGGAGGGGGGCTCCGCCCCCCTTCCGACGGCCCCCGGCGAAGCCGGCCGGTCGCTCTTCAGCGACCGGCTTTGGGGCCTGTCTCCCCCCAAGGTCAAACTTCAGCGCCCCGGCTCGACCCCTTCCTCGGTCGGCAGGGGGATCCCCCACCTCAGCGTGAACCCGAAGGCCGCGGCGCCGGTCGCCTCGCGATCGTCGCTCGGCACCCGCGGCGCCGTCCACCCGGCGAGCCCCGCCCGCACCGCCGTCCCCGGCCCCGTCGGGACCGTCACCGTCAGCGGCGCGAGGAACGCCGGTTCGTGGCGCGCCCGTATCCGCTCGGGGTAGTACTCCTCCTGCCGCACGCGGTCGATCTCGCGCGGCTGCCCCGGCTCGAACCGGACCCCCGGGGCCCTGGGCGGCGGCGGGACCCGCACCTCGATCCCCTTCCTCGGCGGCTCCTCGGCCAAGGCGGGCATGCTGCCGGCCACCGCGCCGGCCAGAAGGACCAGAACCAGGAGCGCTCTCGGATAGCTACCCATCCTTCCCTCCTCTATCCGGCGTCCCTGTCGATTAGACGACGGAGCGTCGTGGGCCGATTCACCCTTCACGGGAGCCCTGACGCCTCGGCCATGGTGTCCCAGAAGAGCTGCTCGTAGGCCTGCAGGAGCCGGGCCGCCCGCCTCACCCGGTCCGGCGCGACCCCGCGCGCGAGCCCGGCCTCGATCACGTGGCGGGCGGCCGCCTCGAACTCGGGCGAGGGGGTGGCGAACAGATCGAGGAACGCCACCGCCTCTCGGGGAAGCCCGTACCGCGCCTGGAGGGCCCGGGAGAGTCGGCCGCAGTTGGCGCCCCACGCCGGGAAGTTGACGAGGAAGGCCGCCGCCACCTCGGCCTCCGAGCCGTACAGGGCGAGCCAGGCCATGTAGGCGGTGTAGGCATGGGCCCCTGCCAGGGGCTCGTAGGCCCCGAGCTCCGCCTCCCGGACCCCGAGGGCCTCGCCGAGGCGGAGGAGGAGCTGGAAGGCCTGGGCCTCGCCCTGGAGGGTGACCAGGAAGAAGCCGCGGCCCGGCTCCTCCCCGGAGCGGGCGAGCAGGTGGGCGACGCTCCGGAGGTCGGAGCCGATGATGTGGTACTGCTCGCCCACGAAGGGGCGCAGACGCTCGCGGGGGACCGCGCCGGCCTCGATGGCGGCGACGTAGCGGTGGTCGCGGATGGCCGCCTCGACCGGGGCGATCGCCCGGCGGATCTCCTCGAGGAGGGCGTCCACTGTCATGGTCCGGACCTCCTAGCGGAGCCGCTCCACGCGCGCGACCAGCTCCGCGGCCCGGCGCTCGCTGTCGCGAAGCCGGAGCTCCGGACAATGGTAGCCGAGGACCTCGCGCATGACCGCCACCGAGCGGGGGAGGAAGCGTACCGTGCCCTCCGGCCCGATCCCGGCGATCCCGTCGTGCGCCATCGCCCGCTCGTTGAGGCGGACCGCCCGGGCCCGCGTGAGGCCCCGGGGGAGGGCGAGGCGTGGCCCGGCGGCGCCGAGGCGGACCGGGTAGCCGCCGGGGAGCCCCAGGGGCCCGGCGGCGTGGGTCAGCTCATCGGTGTCGTCCAGGAGAGCGAGGACGGTCTTGGCCGCGGAGGCGGCCGTCACCCGGGCCAGGGATCGATCGGTCGGGATCGCGTGGAGCTCGGCCACGCGCCGGAAGAGGCGGCCCGGCGGCAGCCGCCGGGTCAGGTCGCGCTCGCCGTCCGACACCCGCAGGAAATACGGGGCGAGCATCCGCCCCTCGCCGAAGAGGGGGAAGACGTGGGCGTGGTGGGCGACGAGGACGCACCGGAGGTGATGGGAGGGGAGCCCGAGGAGGTCGGCCGCGGCCTCCCGGATCGCGGGGGCCAGGAGATCCACGTTCCCGATCCCGACCGTAGGGGCCAGGCCGACCCGACCCAGGACGGGGTTGACGACGTCGGGGTAGGAGGCGTTGACCACGACGGCCGCGATCCGGGCGGCCCGGACGGCCTGCATGAGCTTCCAGGTCAGGGTCAGGTGGACGGGGAGCCACGGGCCGAAGCGGGCGGCGGCGAGCCGGGCGCCGAGCGCCTCGGGGAGTGTCTTGATCACCCACCAGGAGAGCAGCGTGGTGGCGTTCAGGACGACGTCGGGGTGGAACGCCTGGAGGATCTCGGCCACCCGGCGGACATCCCGGATGTCCTCGCGGAGGAAATCGAGCTGCGGGAAACGGCCGCCCTGCTGGGCGCAGTAGCGGGCGCTCGCCACCTGTCGGGCGCGCGTCCCGTCCACCTCGAGGGCCAGGATGGCCCCGACCGTGGGCGCGCGGGCGAGGTCGTGGAGGGCGGCGCTCCCCACGTCCCCCAGCCCCGCGATCAACACCCGCCCCCGGCGGCCCGCCTCTCGGGAGGTCATGGCGCCTGTCAGTGTACTATGCGGCCCGGAGCGATCAAAGGCCTCGTCACGCGGGGATCGCCCTGCTACAATAGCGCCAGCCGCCATGGTCGATTGGCTCTTGCTCGTCGCGGGCACCTCGCTCGGCATCATCTCGCTCCTGGCCGACCTGATCGGGCTCGGCGGCTTCCCGGGGTTCGGCTGGAAACAGGCGCTCGGGGTGGCGGTCAGCCTGGTGCTGGTGGGGGTGAGCACCGTCAGGATCTACCGCCGCGAGCGGCAAGAGGCGCCGGAGTCTCGCGGCTCGCCGGAGCCGCGCCCATGAAGGACGCGGCGCGACGCGACCGGCGCGCGAGCCGGGAGCGGGTGCTGGAGCAGCTCCGCCTGGCGGCCCGGAAGGGGGATCGCGCCGCCCTGGCCCTCGCCCTCGACGAGATGCGGACCCTGGCCCTCTCCCCCAGGTACTGGACCAAGTACCTGACCCTCCTGCAGCACCCCCTGGCCCGGCTCGTGGATCTCCTGGCGATCAAGCAGGGGGACCGGATCGCCCAGCAGAAGGGGTGGACCAAGCCGAGCCGTCGCCGGAAGAAGCCCAGGCCCGCCAAGCCCGCCGCCCCCAGGCCCAGACCCTCCCGCCGGGCCACGACCGCCTCGAAGCAGCCCTCCCTCTTCCCCGATATCTAACCACCCCCCCCTGGGAGGCGTCGGTCCCTCGCTCCACACGCTCCGCGGCGCACCCGTCTGTGGCTCGCCGGGCGGGGCCCCTCCTCCTTCGTTCCGAGCCCGCGAGCCGGCTTCCCCACCCGGCTCACTCACGGCGGGCACCCGCGCCGCTCCGCTTAACGTTCCGCTCGGGGCCGACGCCTCCCCGGCGGCCCGGAGGACTGAAGG
>JACPHL010000334.1 GCA_016188625.1 Candidatus Rokuibacteriota bacterium
CAAAACGATTCGGACTGTCATTACCCGATACTGACTTCGCCTCGTCATCCGGAGCGCGCGACGTCATACCTTGGAGCGAGGGAGGTCCGGCGGGGTGCTCGGTGGGGCGGAGCCCCCTCCGAGGTTAGACGCCGGCGCGGCGGGACTCGTCTAGGAGCTGGGTGGCCCTGGCGGTGTTGAAGACCCCGCAGATGCAGAAGCGGGCGAGATAGCGGGTCGCGGTCTCGGGGTCGCGCCGGCCCTCCTTGACCCAGTCCACCATCTTCCTGACCAGGTTGAAGGAGACCATCCCGTGGCCGCACATGGTGGCCAGCTCGAGGATCCGCCGGTCCGGGAGGCGATCGACCCGCCCCTGGAAGCCGAGGGAGTACTCGACGCTGTGGGGGGCGATCCCGGCCGTCCGACAGCAGCGCCGCGCGGCCTCGAACGGCGCGCTGATGTTGATGGAGACCCCGAGGTCCGCGTCCTTGACCTCCTCGACGAAGGCGGCCATGTCGTCGTACCGGGCGAAGACGGCGGCGACCGTGGTGTGCCCCTCGATCCCCCGGATCACGGCCTCTGGGTCCGGCCGGTGCGGCCGCCGCCAGTGGGCCAGGGGGTTGAGGGCGTGGCTCGGCCGGAGCGTTCCCCCCTTGGTCGCGTCCCCGATGTTCACCGGGTTGTGCCGGAGGGCCAGGCGGAGGAAGGTCCGGTACTTCTCGACCAGATCGTCGTCGTTCACCCCGCGGGTGGCCATGGCGAAGACGATGTAGTCGTTCTCGACTGGGCGGGGATGGGGCAGACGCTCGAGGGCGTAGTGGTCGCTGTAGCGGTGGAGGGTGTTGGTCATCGCCCCGCCCCGACCGTCACGCGGCCCAGCCCGAGGTTGGTCTTCCCCCGGTAGGCCGGATACCCTTCCTCCGCCAGTAGCTCGGCGAGCGGATCGTTCCCCTCGGCGTCGCACCGGGTCGAGACCCCGACCGCCACCACGGTCTCGAGCCCGCGGGCCACCTCCCGGATCCGCGCCAGGACGGCGGGGACCGCGTCGAGGGCGACCTTGATCTCGACGATCGCCGAGAGGACCTTCTCGCCGAGGATCTCCTCTCGGATCAGGCCGCGGGCCCGGTCGGTCATCAGGGAGGTCACCGGGTTCTTCCCCTCGAACTCGACACCGAGGCCGGCCAGGGCCTCGGTCATCCGCTGGATCTCCCGGAAGCGGGCCCCGACACCCGGGCGCCCGAACTCGACGACCAGGCCGGCCTCCCCTTCCCCGACCCGCCCGGTCACGTCGTTGGTCTTCACCTCGGCCGTCCCCCGCCCGTGGATCCCCGTGGACTCGTGGGGGACCTGGGGGTCCGAGAAGGCGCGGCGGACGATTCGGGGCCAGGCGAGCTCCTGGGGGACGATGGCGTCGGTGGGGCAGATGTCGGGCTCGGGGTCGAAGCGGAAGCGGAAGGCGCGGGCGAGCCGGCGGATCCCGCGGACCATCGGTGGCCAGAGGTGCTCCTTGGACATCCCCCGGTAGCACGCGAAGCACTCGACGCACTCGTCCTCGTTCACCACGGCCCGGTGGATGGCGGGGTCGATGTAGATCGCCCCCATGGGGCAGACCGGGATGCAGTTCCCGCACGCCACGCACTTCCAGGGATCGATCCGCACGAGGCAACTCCTCTTCGAAGGCCGGTACCGCTACTCTACCGGACCCGGCCGACGACTGCAACCGCGGTATCGCGGCTACGACCGCCTCGGTACCCGGACCCGCTCCCGGCCCAGGACGAGGATCGGCCCCCCGCCGCCCTCGTCCTCCACGAGCCGCTCGGCCAGCTCGAGCCACGCCGGAAGGGAGAGGCGCGCCGCGAAGGCGCCCCCCTTCACCCGGCAGTAGGGGACGTCCCCCGGCCCGAGCCAGAGCGAGCGGGGGTCGAGGGGCTCGCGGCTCCCATCACTGAGAACGAGGTTGAGGGATTCTAGCCTATCAGATTGAATTCCTGAAGATTCTATCCTCACGACCACGAAGGGCGTATCGTCCACCTCCACGGGGATCCGCCGGGGGCCCAACCTGAGGCAGTGGCCGTCCGCGTCGCGGGCGAGGTTGGCGAAGAGGTTCTGGAGGACCCCGGGGTGGGTCACCTCGCGCCCCTCGTGGAGCCAGACCCCGTCCCGGTCGATGCGGAAGGCGCCCGCGGGGGGCTCCACGGCCTCGCCCTCGATCACTCGAAGATCACGCTCGCGAAGGTGACCGTCCCCTGGGGGTCCGGCCACTGCCGGTAGGCGAGGAGCCGGCCGGCCCGGGGGGCGGCGACCCGGAGCAGGGTGTAGATGGGGGAAAGCCCGCAGATCCGCCGCCGGTCCCCGTCCCGCGCCACGGACTCGAAGAACCCCCGCGCGTCCGCGCGCTCGACGTGGGCCAGCATGGCCCGATCCTCGGCCGCCACCTCGCGGAGCCGGGCCGGGGAGACCGGCTCGGGGTCGCCGAAGCGCGGCCCGACGTGGGCCAGGTCGGCGCCCGCGATCAGGCAGTAGCGCCGGGGGAGGGTCGCCATCGTCTCCGCCAGGGCCTCGAAGAACCCGGCGATCCCGGGATCGGCCTCGGGATCCTTGCCCGCCTGGAGGCATTCGTGGAGGAAGCCCGTGAGGACGGGGACCGCCCGGACCTCGCGCTCCCCGA
>JACPHL010000337.1 GCA_016188625.1 Candidatus Rokuibacteriota bacterium
GACCGCGGTCCCCGATGTGCGGTCCCGCAGCGGAGCCGCGCGAGGTGCCCGGAGGGGCACCGGTAGTCCGCCGCGGGGAGGCCGGCTGGAGCCCGAGAGGGGCCCCGCCCGACCTTCCGGCCCCCGGGGAGGCGGCGGCCCCGAGCGGAACGTTAAGCGGAGCGGCGCGGGTCCCTAACTCTCACCCTTGTCGCCACCGGGAAGTTCGCGTAAGCTACCCCGCCATGAGCGACGTGAGCGTGGCGGAGGCCCTGCGTCGGGCGGTCGGCGGCCCGAGCCGGGTCATCTTCCCGCGGGAGTTCCAGGGCTTCGTGGGCACGGTCCACGGCGGCGGGACGGCCGCCTTCTTCCTGGACGCGGCCGGTCTCCCGCCCGGCGCGCCGGCACGGCTCGACACGGTGCTCGGCCGCACGGTCCCCGTCGAGTGCCCCCTCGAAGTCGTCCGGGAGGCGGGCCCGGGGGGGGTCCGCCTCGGGCTCCGGCATGAAGGGCGGCTCCTCGCCGAAGGGGTCGTCGGCCGTGGCGAGGGCCTCCCGCTCGATCCCTCGGGGCTGCTCGGGGCATGGCGGTCGGCGCGGACGCCGAGCGGCCGGCTCCCCGGGACGGCCACCTGCCTGGCCTGCGGCTCCACGAACCCCCTCGGCCTCCAGCTACGCTTCGATTATAACGACCGCTTCGTCTGGCGGGGTTTCGAGCCGCGCCTCCCCTACGAAGAGCCGGGAGGGGGCCTCCACCCGGCCCTGGCCCCCATCCTGCTCGACGAGATCGGGTGGTGGCTCGGCGCCCTCGATCAAGGCGAGTGTGGGGTGACGACCGAGATCGCCGTCGCGCTGGTCGAGCCGCTGCCCCGGGAACCCCTGCTCGTGCTCGGGGATCGGGCGGCGGTCCGGCGCACGGGCGACTCGAAGGGGCGCTACTCGCGGGCGGAGGCGCTCCTCCTCACCCGGTCCGGTACCCCCCTGGCCGCGGCGACGGTCCGGTTCGCCGGGAGCCGGGTGTACTCTAAACGCCTCCTCCCCGTCTTTGCCGCCGAGTCAGGGGCGGCGATCTACCGGCTCTTCCCCCGGTACGCCCCGCCGGGCAGCTCGTCCGGAGGCGTCATGGGCCCCGGCGACGGCGGGTAGAAGATCGTCTCCTCCCTCTCCGGCGACGGCCCCTTCCCCATCCCGTGAGCCGCCGCCGTCCGGCCGGGCGCGGTCGCCAGGATCACCACGGCGGCGAGGATCCCCAGTAGAACTGTCCAGCGCACCACACTTCCCTCCTCTCTCGAGAGACCCCTCACCCGAGGGGTTCTCCAACGAGTAGGACAGCAGAGGGGGGAGAGGGGATTCGGCGCCGCCCTTACCGGCGGAGCCGCGCCTTTACGGCCTCGAACTCGGCGGTCTGGACGGTGGGGGGGCCGGCCGGCCGCACCTGGGCCGCGAGGCGCCGGGCCCGGGCGACCCGCTCGGCGGTCGGCGGGTGGGAGGCGAAGAAGCGCTCGATGGCCCCTGGCTCGCGCCGGCCGAGGGCCAGGAGCTTCTCGAGGAAGGTGACGGCAGTCTGGGGGTCGTAGCCGGTCCGGGCCAGGTAGCGGATCCCGAGGGCGTCCGCCTCCAGCTCCTGGGAGCGGCCGTAGGCGGAGAGCCCGGCGCCCCCGAGGATCTGGGCGGCCATCTGTCCCCAGAGGGCGGGGTTCTGGCCGAGCAGGGCGGTGGCGATCAGCTGGGCGCCGAAGGCGAGCGAGAGCTGGGCGGCCGGGTGATGGGCCGCGACGTGGCCGATCTCGTGCCCGAGGACCGAGGCCAGCTCCGCCTCGTTGGCGGCCGCCTCGAGCAGCCCCTTGTGGATGTAGATGTACCCGCCGGGGAGGGCGAAGGCGTTGACCTCCTTGGCGTCCACGACCTTGAAGTGGTAGCGGATCTCCCGCCAGTCCGACACGGCGGCGAGGCGCTGCCCGACCCGCTCGACGTACCCGGTGATGACCGGGTCCTGGACGAGGCGGACCTTCTGCTCGATCTCGCGGGAGAGCTGCCGTCCCATCTCCACCTCCTGGGCCGGGGAGACGAGGGAGAGCTGGGGCTGGCCGGTGGGGCTCACGGCGCAGGCGGCCAGGCCGAGGCCCAGGAAGGAGACGATCCACGGGAGCCGTCGGCTCATCCGTCGGTCCTCCACATCCTCTCGTATCTTAAGCGAGGCGCCGGGATGCGGCAACCGCCGATCCCCCGCCGCTCATCCCGGGCGGCGCCGGGAACCCCTTACCGGCGCCCCTGCCGTTCGAGGATCCGAACGGCGCGCCCGTCCGCGACGAAGACGATCCCGGCGGTCCCGAGGAAGAGGCCCGTGTCCACCACGCCGGGGATCGCCCGGAGCTCCCGCTCCAGCGCCGCGGGATCCGCGAGCGGCCGGATCGCGCAGTCCAGGAGCAGGTTGCCGTTGTCGCTCCTGACCGGCCGGCCGGCCGCCTGGCGCACCGCCGGCGGACACCCCAGGGCCTCGAGGCGGCGGCGGCAGAGCGGCAGCGCGAACGGGACGATCTCGATCGGGAGCCGCCCGCGGGTGCCGAGCACCGGGATGAGCTTCTCGACCGTGACCAGGATCACCTGACGGCGGGAGGCGGCCGCGACGATCCGCTCCCGGACCATGGCCCCGCCGTACCCTTTGATGAGGTCGAGGCGAGGGTCCACCTCGTCGGCCCCGTCCACGGTGAGGGCCAGGGGGGCCTCGTCGAGCCCGGCGAGGGGGACGCCGAGCCGGCAGGCGAGCGCCGCGGTGGCCTCCGAGGTCGGGACGCCGCGGACCCGGAGCCCCTCCCCGACGCGCTCGGCCAGGGCCCGGAGGAAGGCGGTCGCGGCGCGCCCCGAGCCGAGCCCGACGATGTCACCGTCCCGGACCAGCTCGAGGGCCCGCGCGGCGAGCCGGGCGAGATCGCCTTCCCCCGGGGTGCTCCCGGCCGGAACCCCTGGATCGTCTGCCGGCATCGCCCGATCAGCCGCCCCCGAGGGATCGTCCCGCCGTCCGCCCCTGCTCCTCGATGAGCCCCACGAACGCGCGGGCCGCGGGCGAGAGGGCGCGGGCCTCATGGTGGATCACGTGGAAGTGACGGCGGATCGGGAGGCCCCGCAGGCGGAGGGCCCGCAGGCGCCCCGCCGCCAGCTCCCCCCGGACGGTGTGGATGGAGACGAAGGCCACCCCCAGGTTCGCCATCACCGCCTGCTTGATCGCCTCGGGGTGGTCGAGCTCCATGGCGACCTGGAACGCGATCCCCGCCTGCTGGAGGGCGCGCTCTGTCACCCGGCGGGTCGCGGACCCCTCCTCCCGCATGAGGAGGGGCTCGGCGGCGAGCCTGGCCGGCGGAATCGCGCGGTGACGGGCCCACGGGTGTGTCGGCGACACGACCAGGACCAGCTCGTCCAGGAGCCCGGCGGCCAGGCAGCGCTCGCCGGGACCCAGGACGTGGCCGCCGACGACCCCCAGGTCGAGCTCGTCGGCGCGGATCCGCTCCTCGATCACCCGCGAGTTGGCGATGCGCAAGGAGACCTGGATGCCCGGGTAGCGGGCCCGGAAGCCCGCGATCAGCCGCGGCAGGACGTAGATCCCCGGGGTCGTGCTCCCCCCGATCAGGAGAGACCCCCGCTGGAGGCCGAGGAGCTCCCCGATCGCCTCCCTGGCCCCCGCCAGGGTGGCGAAGAGGCGCACGGCGTGACCCTCGAGGAGCCGCCCGGCCTCCGTCAGGACGACGGTCCGGCTGAGCCGGTCGAAGAGGCGGACGCCCAGCTCCTCCTCCAGCTCCCGGACGTGCTGGGAGAGGGCCGGCTGGCTCAGGTGGAGGGCCTCCGCCGCGCGGCGGAAGCTCCCGGCGCGGGCCACCGCCAGGAAGACCTCGAACTGGCGCAGCGTCACCCGGCGATCCCCTGAGAAGTTTTACTTATCAGCACCGTAAGAAATCGCTATTTGATTTTATACTACGGCCCCCCTTATGGTCGCAAGGGGATCCGGGCGCGCCAGGCACGCCGGTTCCAGGAAGGAGGGCTCCACGTGGACCAGAAAAGGCTTGACGCCTTCGCCGAACGCATCCTGAACGAGGCCAACGTCGCCATGAGCGGCCTCAACCTCTACCTGGGCCACCGCCTCGGCCTCTTCCGGGCCCTGGCCGACGCCGGGCCGGTCACGCCGGTCGAGCTGGCGCGGAAGACCGGATACGTCGAGCGGTACCTCCGGGAATGGCTCGAGTGCATGGCCGTGGGCGACTACCTCGAGCACGACCCGACCACCGGGCGGTTCCTCTTGCCCCCCGAGCACGCGGTCGCCCTCCTCGACCCCGACCACCCCGCCTACGTGGCGCCGTTCACGTGTTGGGTGCCCCGCTTCGCCCAGATCCTCACCCCCCTCATGGAGGCGTTCCGCTCGGGGGGCGGCGTCCCCTACGAGGCTTACGGGAAGGACGCGCTAGAGGCCATCGGCATGGGCAACCGGCCGATGTTCGTCAACGATTACGTGGCCAAATGGATCCCGACCATGCCCGCCGTGGAGGCCCGGCTCAAGGCCGGCGGGCGGGTGGCCGAGATCGGCTGCGGCGTGGGGTGGTCGAGCATCAGCCTCGCCCGGGGGTTCCCCCGCGTGAGGATCGATGGCGTGGACGTGGACCGGGCCTCCATCAAGCAGGCCCGGCGCAACGCGGAGGAGGCCGGCCTGGCCGACCGGATCGCCTTCCACCTGGCCCCGGCCGAAGAGGCGCCGCTGACGGGACCGTACGACCTGGTGACGGCCTTCGAGTGCCTCCACGACATGGCGTATCCCGTGAAGGCCCTGCGCCGCATGCGCGAGCTGGCCGGCCCGGACGGCGCCGTGCTCGTCGCCGACGAGGCCGTAGGGGACGGCTTGGAGGAGAACCGCAACTTCATCGGGCGCCTGAACTACAACTTCAGCGTGCTGCACTGCCTGCCCCAGGCGCTGGTCTATCCCGACGCGGCGGGGACCGGGACCGTGCTCGGTCCCGCCACCCTCCGCGCCTATGCCGAGGACGCCGGATTCCGGCGCGTCGAGGTGCTGCCGATCGAGAACCCCCTCTGGCGGTTCTACCGCCTGACCCCGTAGGAGGAGATGCGCCCCAGGACGGCGATGCCCCCGCGCCGCGCGTCAGCGGCGCTGAGCTGACAGGAGGTCAAGGCCATGCGCCATTTCATCAATCTCTATGACGGGCTCCGGGCCATGGAAGCCGATCCCTCGACCGCGGGGGATCCGATCAAGAGGATGTTCATCTGCGACGGGCAGCACCTGACCGCAAACCTCGCCATCGTCGGAGAGAGTGGCAACGCCCTTCATACCCAGCCTGCCCATGACGAGCTCGTGGTCATCCTCGAAGGCGAGGCGGACTTCCGGGTGGGCGATGAAGTGCGGCGCGTAGGCCCTGGAGACCTGGTCTTCATCCCCCGCAACACCCTGCATGGGCCGATTCTGAGTGAAGGAGCCAGGATTTCAACGGTGTCCGTGTACGCCCCCTTCTTCGACCGGTCCAGGAAGAACATCGAGTGGGACCGGGACCAGCAGACGTGATCCGGCAGCTTCCCTCTTCGGGCCGCAGGGGTCCGTGACGAGTGCGGCCTCGGAACGCCATGCACGAGAGGAGGCGTAAGATGATCTTCCGGCAGTTCCTCCGTCCCGAGACCGGCTGCGCGGCCTACCTCCTCGGCTGAGGGGGCGGCGGCATCGCCGCTGTGGTGGATCCACAGCAGGAGATCGAGCCCTACCTGGAGGTGGCGGCCGGCAAGCGCCTGGCCATCACCCACGTCATCGAGACCCACGTCCAGGCCGACCACCTCTCCGGAGCCCGGCCGCTGGCCGAGCGGACCGGCGCCGCGATCTACCTCCACGAGCTGGCCGGGGCCCGCTTCCCTCATCGCCCGGTCAAGGACGGGGAGGAGCTGACCCTCGGCAACGTGGCCATGAAGGTGCTC
>JACPHL010000055.1 GCA_016188625.1 Candidatus Rokuibacteriota bacterium
GCGAGGGGCTGACGCCTCCCACCCGGGGGTACCCCTCCGAGGGTATTAGCGGTGGCAGGCCATGCAGTCCAGCGGGGCCCGGGCCCCGGCGGCGCTCATCTCCCGGTGGCACTCGATGCACCACCCCATGGTGAGCGGGCGCGGCGGCCCGCCCAGGCCCACCAGTCCCCGGAGGTCGTGGAGGACGCTCGGCCCGGTCTCCGCGTGGACGCGCTCCATCGCCTCGACCGGGCCGTGGCAGCTCTGGCAGCGCAGGCCCGCGCGCACGTGGGGCTTGTGGGGGAAGTGGACGAACTCGGGCAGCCGGAAGACGCGCACCCAGGGGATCGGCTCCTTCCGCTGCCAGTAGCCGTGGAGCTTCTCGACCTCGGGGTTCCCGCGGGCCGCGACGATCTTGTGGCACCCCATACAGGTCGCCACGGACGGGATCCCCGCCGCCGCGCCCCGCCGGGCCCCGGAGTGGCAGTACTGGCAGTCGATCCGGAACGACCCGGCGTGGATCAGGTGGCTGAAGAAGATCGGCTGCTCGGGCCCCTGCCGCCGCCCCGGCACCGGGAGGACCTCCCCGGGCCGGAACGGGGGGCGGGCCAGCGTCCGGAGGTAGGCGATGACCTGGGCGATCTGCCGGTCGGCGAGGAAGGCCTTCCACCCCGGCATGAGCGGGGAGAGCCCCACCGCCTGCCCCCCCTCGCCGATGATGCGGGCCAGGACGTGGTCGGGCAACGGGTTCATGACCCGCCCGTCGGTCAGGTCCGCGGGCCGGACGGGGAGGGCGGCGCCGGCGTCGCCGTCGCCCCTCCCTTCGGGGCCGTGGCAGCTGGCGCAGTGCCGGGCGTAGAGCTGCCGTCCCCGTTCGACCTCGGACCGGGTGGGGGGGGAGCCCGACGACGCCGTGAGGAGCGCCCCTAGGGCGGTCGCCATGGCGGCGGCGAGGAGGAGCCGGGCGGGTGCCCTCCGGGTAGGGCTCTGGCACGATAGCTGCACCACGGACCTCACGAAGGAGGTGAGCGGGATGCCTTACCCGATTCGATCCCTGGTCGCGACGGCGCTCCTCGCCGTCATCTTCGGCGACTGCACGGCCGTGACCGGCAAGACGCTGGGGGAGAACATCGACGACGCCTCCATCACGGCGACGGTCAAGTGGAGGCTGGCCCGGGAGAAGGCCGCGATCCTGACGAGCATCGACGTGGACACCAACAGGGGCACGGTCTACCTGAGCGGGACGGTGGAGAGCGCCGCGATGAAGCGACGTGCCGTCGAGCTGGCGCGCGAGGTCCAGGGCGTCCGCGAGGTGATTGACAACATCAAGGTCCGCGAGTGATCCGACCCGGGCGCCCGGGCCGCCGGTGGCCGGGAGGTTCGCGAGCAGACCTGAGGCGCGTAGGGCGGACGATTGCTTCCGGTTAATGCCAGCAGGCGAAACTCGGCTTTTACGATGCTAGGCCCGCTGCCCGGAGACTCGCAACGATGCGCTCAAGCACCGCAGGATCCCTGTAGGGCTGCGTCTCCGCCCATTTGGACACCGAAAAGTCGGGCCGCAGCCTCGCCACCTCTTGCGCAAGCTCGCGCGCCGAGCCCTCATTGCCAGTGGCGCGGCAAACCTCGATCAGCACCAGGCGCGCGTCGATGTCGTCGGACTTGAGACGCAGCGCCTCCTTGGCCGCTGCGGTGGCCTCATCCCATCTGCGGATCTCTTTGCAGCCCGCGGCAAGGACCACTTCGAACCAGGACCCGTGGACTGGCGTCAGGCGCATCGCCTGCCGCATGCGATCAGCCGCGTCTCCGGGCCGGCCGCAGTAGTACAGGATGTTCCCCAGGAGGGGGTTGGCGTTCGCGCAGCTCGGGCGTATCGTCACCGCCTGCTCGGCCACTTCGAGCGCCTTGTCATGCTCGCGCCGGAGCAGGTGGATATGCGCCATGACGAAGTGGGCCTGGCCGTCCACGTCTTCCATCGCCAGCGCGCGTTCGGCCCACTGCACGGCCAACTCCAACGAGCGTGCCGGTGGCGTTGTCCAGCCTCGAAAAGCGTCCCACCAATGCGCGAAGGCAACCAAGGTCGGGCCAAGGAAGCTCTCGGGCGCGAGCCGCGCGACCTGCTCGAAGTTCTCGCGCGCCGCCGCATTCGCTTCCTTCTGCCCCTTCATGAGCTCGTGAAGGCCGCGATAATAATACTCGCGTGCCTTCGGGCTCCTGAGGGTCTTGCGCCACACCCTTGCGTGCTCGCCGCTCAACAGCTTCACGTCTAGCGCCGTGACGACCCTCTCGGTGATCTCGTCCTGAACCCCAAGCGAGTCGTCCAGGACGCGGTCGTAATGCTCGGTCCACATGACCTGCCCCGACGAGCCGTCGATCAGGGAAGCCGTGACGCGAGCGCGGTCGCCCGACTTTTGGACGAAGCCTTCGAGCAGGTAGCGCACCCGCAGCTCAGCCGCGACCTGTGCCGGCGTCACGTCCTTGTTGCGATAGGTATTCATCGTGCCGGAGGCGATGACCATCAGGCCGGCGATCTTGCCGAGCGCCCACTGGATGTCCATACGCAGCCCGTCGGCGAGGATGACCTGCTCCGGGTCTGCAATTGGCGTCCTGAACGGAAGAATCGCGATCGAGGGCAACGCATTGAGGTGCTCGGCGGTCCTGCGGTACGGCGGCACTGGGTCGGCGGCAATGGCGTGATACCAGCGAACCGGGTTCAGGATGTTCTTGACCGTCTGCTCCCCTTGGTCGACGAACACCGCTGCAACGTGACCGCGAACCGCGCTGTGCACAAGGTCCGATACGGCTATTCCGCCGGGCTCCGCGAGCCCCTGCAAGCGTGCCGCAACGTTCACCCCGTCGCCGTAGATCGAGCCGTCGGCCTTCTCGAGCACGTCGCCGAGGTGCACACCGATGCGAAAGCGCATGCGACGGTCCTCGGCCACGGTGGCCGAACTCGCCTCGATGTCTCTCTGCATAGCGAGGGCGGCCTCAACCGCGCCCGTGGCCGCCTCGAACACGGCGAGCACCGAGTCGCCCGCCGTATCGATTACGCGTCCTTGATGAGTCTCGACGTGCCTACGAATGACGCTGCGAGCAGAGTCAAGCGCCGCGACGGTTGCCCGCTCGTCCACTGCCATGAGGCGAGAATACCCCGCCGCGTCGCCGGCGAGGATCGCCACGAGTCGCTGCCTGTGTTCCTGAATCATGCGCCCCCCTTACCCTGCGACGCGAGGTGACGCGATCACCGACATCGGATGAAATGGCGAACTCTTCAGAGACAGGAACGCCAGAGACGGAAACGCCCAAGCTGGCCATCTCCGTGGTCAACGAGGGCGCCGAAAGGGTTGTCCGGGCTCCCGAGCCAGGGCATCGCCCCCTCCCCTGAGGGCCGGACGGTTAGGGTGCGACGATGGAGTAAATGTAGGAATGGGGCAGGGTGGGTGTCAACAAAAAGCTTTGGGAGCCTTGTGATTACAGGCACATGCTTTTGGTATCCTGGGCCCACTGCGGTGAAGGAAGGCCACCCGCTCCAGCCTTCGCACCACCAGCCAGATAAGCGCCGCGGAAACGAGTGCCGAGGGGAGGGAAACCTCCCCCTCGGCTCTTCCGGGAATCGTGGGGGGTGGCTCCCCGTCCGGGGCTTCCCGCTCGCTCAGCCGGGCTCGTCTAGGTGGCCGTAGCTCGCACCCTCGCCTCCGGCTCGGGCGCTCCGCGTCTCGACGGGCCAGTGCCCGTCGAGACCTGCTCCGCAAACGGGGCCTCCGCTGGCCCCCCATCCCCCCGGAGGTGGGGGTTCAGGCCTCGCAGCCCAACGGACCTTGGGCCACTCGGCGCGCTCCAGGCTCCGGCGCTCGACAACGGCCACACGACGCGCCCGGAATTCGCTCGCCGGGGCACCCCGGCCGTGAGCCTCCCCACCCACACAAAACCCTGTAGAGCCGTTTAAATATCGAGGCCTTTAGGGCGGGCGGCTACTTCCGGTTAACGCACTTGACCAGCCGCCAGCCGCCGAGGAGGTTGACCTTGCCGGTCACCTCCGGGGTGAGCCCCACCTCGTAGAGGAGCGGGTCCAGGGGGAGGTTCGACTTCCAGCCCAGGTGGGTGCAGACCGGCGCCACGGCGTCCTCGAGCTTCCCTACCAGACGGTTTTCGCTCCGGAAGTGGTTGAGGAGGACCAGGCTCCCCCCGGGCCGGGTGACCCGCCGCATCTCCCGGAGCACCCCCACCGGGTCGGGGACGGCGCTGATCACGTAGGTGGCCAGGGCGTGGTCGAACTCGTCGTCCCCGAACTCCACGGCGCTGGCGTCCATGACCTTGAGCGTGGCATCCATCCGGAGGGTCGCGAGCCTCGCCCGCGCCTTCCGGAGCATCGCCTCCGAGAGGTCAATTCCCACGAGCCGGACCCCCGCGGGGTAGTAGGGGAGGTTGAGCCCCGTGCCGATCCCCACCTCCAGGACCCGCTCGCCGGGCCGGGGGGCGAGGAGCCGGAGGGCGGCCGAGCGGCCCGGCTCGAAGATCTTCTTGAAGATCAGGTCGTAGACCGGGGAGTAGAGGTCGTAGACCCGCCTGACCTGCCGTTCTTCGAGCGATGTGTCCACGCGGGACCCTCCCGGACGGTGGTCCGACTCTCGGTGGATGCCGCTCCCCTTTCTATCACAGTCCCCGGGAGGGGCGCAAACCCTTTTTGGCCGCCATGGAAGCGGCCCCTGGGGGCGCTCGGCCAGGCCATCCACATCTTGGCCTTCCCTCGCGTCCACAGATGGCGCCGCAGGCTCACGCTCTGAGATCGGCGGACGCCTGCCCAACCCAAGTCGGAAAGCTCAAGAACCACGGACCCAATGTCACGATCTGCGCGGCGCATCGTCAACCATTTGTCCCGCGACACCCTATCGAAGCAGGGCTCGATGCCGCCGCGGCGGTGGTTACAGGACACCCGCCCGGGCCGCTGCGAGCAACTCCTCATTGCTGGGGTGCTGGGCATAATCGGCGGGATCGTCGAGGGCCACGACATGATTCCATCGGACGGTCCCCTGGCGGTCGATCAGGAAATAACTGATGAGCGGCGAGAGATCGTCGTACGGGCCTTGTTCGTCAGTCTCGAGCGTCTCGAACCCATCGATCTGGTTGAGTAGTTCCACCGCTTCCTTTCTCGGCATCCGGCGCGTGATCTCGTCGCTGGGGTTGAGCTCGATCGTTCCGAGATCGGCCGGATTGACGGTCTCGGGCCAGCGCGTCGGCCGATCCGGCGCAATGCGATAGATCGGGACGCCGTAGGCTCGATGGATCGCCAATGCCGGGTCCGAGGCGAGCGGCAGGCCGGGCGGACGGTACCGGGTATAGAGCCGCGCCGCCTTGACCGTTGTCGTGGTCACGGCCAGGGTCTCGACGCCCAATGCCAGCAAGGCGCCAGCGGTCCCCTTCAAGGCGGCCAGATTCCGGCGACAGAACGGGCATTCGAAGCTCCGCAGAAGCACGAGCAGCAAGGGCGCCCGGCCGAGATAGTCGGCGCGCCGCGCGCGACCCTCGAGCGAGACCAGCACGAGATCGAAATCGGGCGCCGGGTCGCCCGGTTGGATGAGCCCCGGTCGGTTCATTTCACCGATCGCCAGTTCCTCGCCCTGACCTCTAGAGCAGGAACCGCATCAGAAGGGTGGCCAATCCCAGGTAGATGCTCACCCCGACCACGTCCTGAAAGGCCGTCTCGAACGGCCCCGCGGTCAGGGCCGGATCGAACCCGAGGCGCTTGGAGATCATGGGGAAACCGGTCCCCGTGATGGCGGACAGGTTGATGGAGATGAACATGGACAGCCCCACCACCAGGCCGAACACCCAGTGGCCCTGCCAGAAGGTGCCCACGAACCCCACGACGGTCCCGCAGATGAGGCCCAGGACGAGGGTGGTCTTCAGCTGCTGCCAGATGGCATGTCGCCACTGGCGAGGGTTCACGTGACCCGTCGCCAGGCCGCGCACGACGATCGCCGCCGATTGGAGGCCGGTATTCCCCGCGATGGCCTGGATCAAAGGCATGAACGAGACCAGCAGGATGACCTGGCCGAGCGTCCTGTGGAACTGGGCGATGATGAGGCCTCCGAGGAGCTGGATCCCGATGGTCACCATGAGCCAGGGCAAACGGAGTATCGCGCGGCGCCCGGTGGGGAGCCGCTCCAGCTCCTCGGCGCCCGACCCCACCATGGCCGCCACGTCTTCCTCGTGCTCCGCGTGGATGACGTCGATGACGTCGTCCACAGTGATCGTCCCCAGCAGCCGGTTGTCCCGCCCCACCACCGGGACCGCCAGGAGGTTGTGCTTGGCGACCAGGCGCGCCACCTCCTCCTGGTCCATCTCGGGGGTGACGCTCAGCACGTCCCGCTGGCTGATGGCGTGGACGGGGGTGATGGGATCGGCCGTGATGAGCCGCCGGATCGGGAGCACCCCGACGAGGTGCTCGTGGTCGTCCACCATGTAGAGGTAGAAGATCGACTCGGCGCTGGCCGCCTTGCGGACGTGCTCCAGGGCCTGGGCCACGGTCATCTCCTCGTGGACCGCCACGAACTCCGGGTTCATGATCCGGCCGGCGGTCTTCTCGCCGTGCCGGAGCAGCTCCTGGACCTCCTCCGACTCCTCCCGCTTCATGAGGTCCAGGAGCTTCTCGGCCTGCTCCTCGGGGAGGTCGCTCATCACCTCGGCGGCGTTGTCGGGGGGCATCCGGTCCAGGATGCCGGAGAGCTCCGCCTCGTCCAGGGCCTGGACGAGCGCCAGGATCGTCTGGTCGTCCATCTCGTGGAGGACCGCGCCGGCCTGGTCGCGGGAGAGGTGACGGAAGACGGTCACCTGCTGGGGGAGCTCGAGGTCGCGGAGGGCGCGGGCGAGGTCCACGGGGTGGGTCTCGTCCAGGAGGGCCTGGAGGCGGTCGGTCCCCTCCGCCTCCAGGAGGTCCCGGAGGGTGTCGGCGAAGGCGGCGAGCTCGTCGGGCGTCACTTCTAGGGGGCCCCGGACTGGGGCGGCCGGGGAGCCCCCAGCTCCCGGCCCCGGGCCTCTCGCTGACGGCCGGCCCGCCGGCGCCGCCCCGAGGGCCGCGGACCCGAGCGTGACCACCGCCACCGAGGACTCGAACGTCCAGCGCAGGAACTGGACCTTGACGGGCTCGGCGTTCTGGAGGGCGAAGACCGCGATGGCCAGGGCGAAGAGGGTGACCAGGAGGTAGATCAGCTGCACGCCGCGGGCCCTAGAAGCGGAGGAGGTCCTTCGCCCCGCTCGCCGCGCTCCGCACCAGCTCGAGGGTGCCGTGCGGGAAGACCGCCTTCACCAACCCTATCGCCGGGACCTGATCCGACACCCAGACCGTCCCGTCCTTATGCGGGGCCCGGAGCGCGGTGAAGCGCCCCGCGGCGACCTGCACCTCCTCGCGGATCCCGCCGGGCAGCCCGGCCTCCCGGAAGGGGCGGAGCTCGTTCTCGACCGTCCCGATGAGCCCCTTGGGGCGCCGGATCACGCTCTGCTTCGCCTTCCCGGTCTTGCGGTCCACCACGATCTGGGTCACGGAGAGCGGCGGGCCGTCGGCCTCGAGGCTGGTGGCGACCTGGAGGGTGTACTCCGTCGCCGAGGCCTTGACGACGGCGTAGGTGACGTAGAGCGGAGCGGGGGAGACCGTCTCCTCCGCGACGCGCCAGGTCACCTCGCCGCCCGGCCCCACCTCCTTGTAGACGACCGGCGCGGTGCGCTTGAGGGCGGACTCGAACCGGTAGGTGGCCCAGGCCCCCTCGGTCTGGGCCACCGCGGTCGGAGGCAACCCCGACCCGAGCAGGAGGAGCATGGAGAGGAGCGCCCACCACCTGAGTCTTCGTCTCATCGGCCTACCCTCACGACGAAGTGGGCCCGACGGTTCAGCGCCCAGGCCAGCTCGTTGGAGGCCGGGTCGAGGGGCCGCTCTTCGCCGTAGCTGATGGTCTCCAGGCGCTGGGGGTCGATCCCCAGCCCCACCAGGTACTCCTTGGCGGCCTGCGCCCGCTTGTCGCCGAGGGCGAGGTTGTACTCGGGGGTCCCGCGCTCGTCGGCGTGGCCCTCGATGAGGAGGCGCAGGCCGGGGCTCTCCTTCAGGAGCGCGGCGGTCGCGTCGAGTCTCCGCCGGGCCTCCGCGGTGAGGAGGTACTGGTCGAACTCGAAGTGGACGTCCGGGAAGGCCGTCCGCACGGGCGGAATGGGCGCTGGCGGCGGGACCACCGCCACGGGCGGCTCGGGCGGCGCGGGCGGAGGCGCCACGGGGGGCGGGGCAGGCGGTGCCGGCGGAGCCACGGGCGGCGGGGCGGCCACGGGCG
>JACPHL010000330.1 GCA_016188625.1 Candidatus Rokuibacteriota bacterium
CATCCCGAACGTCAGGCCGTTCAGGACGAAGAGGACGAAAGAGGAGAGCTCCATGATGACCGCTTTATAGCACAGCCACACCGGGTTAGCGTAGAGGTTTTCTAACATTTCCGATCGAGAATGTCAAGAGTCTTCTATTCCGAGGCGCTCACGGTACTCACTGTGGTGCGATTGCATTATAATGGCCGCACGATGCTCGCGGTCGCCGAGCTGGCCCCCGATCTCCTCCTCACCCGCGGCGTGGTCCACACGGTCTCCGAGCGCGGGTGGGTCTCGGCCCTCGCCGTCAAGGACGGGCGGATCGCCTGGGTAGGGGCCGCGGAGGCCGCGAGACCCCTGGCCGGGCCGCGGACCCGGGTCGTGGACCTCGGCGGGCGGACCGTCGGCCCCGGGTTCGTGGACAGCCACAACCACACGCTCAAGGCCGGCCTCGACCTCGTCAAGGTCCAGCTCGGGGCCGCGACCAGACTCGACGAGGTCCTCACCGCCGTCGCCGCCCGCGCCAAGGACCTCCCCGAGGGCGCCTGGGTCCTCGCCTCCGCCTCCTGGCACGAGGCGAACCTCGCCGAGAAGCGCCTCCCCACCCGCGAGGAGCTCGACGCCGCCGCCCCCCGCCATCCGGTCTACATCCCCCGCGGCGGCCACACCGCGGTGGTCAACTCGCGGGCCCTCGCCCTGGCCGGGCTCGACGACGGCGCCCAGGACCCGCCGGGCGGGACGCTCATCCGCGACCCCCGGACCGGGCGCCTGACCGGCCAGCTCTTCGAGACCCCGGCCATGAGTCTGGTCAGCCGCCGCATCCCGCCCCCGGCTTTCGAGGAGAAGGTCGCCGCCCTCCGCCGGATCCAGGCCGTCTTCCACGCGGTCGGGATCACCGCCGTCCGCGACCCGGGGCTGGTCCGGTACCCCGGGCTCGACGCCGAGGACTTCCGGGCCTACCTCACCCTCTGGCGGGCCGGCGAGCTGACCCTCCGGGTCACCGGGATGGTCGGGCTCGAGCCGGGGGCCGACCCCGATCAGGCGACGGCCGCCCTCGAGCGCTCGGCCCTCGGGTCGGGGTTCGGCGACGGCTGGCTCCGGGTCGGCGGGATCAAGCTCTTGACCGACGGCGGGGTGGAGACGGCGTACCTCCGGGAGCCCTACGCGAGCGACCCGGCCTTCACCGGGGTCCGGGTCCTCGAGCCGGACTACCTCCTGGCCGCCCTGCGTGCGGCCCGCCGCTCCGGTTGGGCGACCGGCGTCCACTGCGTCGGGGACGCCGCGGTCGAGATGGTCACGCGCACCTTCGAGGCCGTCCACCGGGAGGCGCCCCTGACCGACCAGGGGTGGGCGGTGGAGCACGCCATCCTGGCCACCCCGGAGCAGAGCCGCCGGCTCCGGGACCTCGGGGTCTTCGTCACCGCCCAGAGCGTCCACCTCTGGAAGCTCGGCCTGAACATGGTCAAGCACTGGGGCCAGGACCGGGCCCACGCCGCCTACCCGCTCAGGACCTGGCTCGACCTCGGGCTCCGGGTCGCGGGCGGGACGGACGCCAACGTCTGCCCCCACGACCAGCTCCTCACCCTCTACGTGGATACGACGCGCGAGACCGAGCAGGCCGGCCCGCTCGGCCCCGACGAGGCGATCCCGCCCGAGGCCGCCCTCGCGAGCCACACCCGGGTCGCCGCGGACTGTCTCGGGATCGGGGCGTGGGCGGGGAGCCTCGAGCCCGGTCGGGTCGCGGACTTCGTGATCCTGAGCGACGACCCGCTCGCCACGCCGTCGGGCCGGCTCCTCAAGACGCGGGTCCTGGCTACCGTCGCCGGCGGCCGGGTGGTCCACCGCCGCGACGGCTCCCCCCTCTGAGCACCGAAAGGAGGCCGCACATGGTCATCCGGGCGCTGTTCCTGCTGCTAGCGTTCGTCCTGGTCCTCCCGGGTCCCGCGCTGGGGAAGGAGAAGATCACGGTGGGGTATCTCGACGAGGACTCCCACCGGGCGGTCTTCTACGCCATCGAGGAGAAGCTCATCAAGTCGGACCTGATCGACGTCGAGACGCGGGCGCTGAACATCCCCGCCCTCATCCAGGCCACCGGGGCCAAGCAGTTCGACGTGGTCCAGACCGCGGTGGTGGCGGTCCCGAAGCTGGCGGAGCGCGGGGTCCACCTCAAGATCCTCTCGGTGGCCCTGATGGCCAAGGGCCAGGCCACCGCCATCTTCGTCCGGAACGACTCCCCGCTCAAGACCCCGCACGACCTCAAGGGGCGCGGCCTGGCGGTGGAGGCGCTCGGGGCCACGGTGACCACCTACATGCGGGTGGCGCTCCAGAAGAAGTACGGCCTGAACATGGCGCTCAAGGGCGGCGATGTCCGGCTCGAGCAGATCCCGCGGGACGTGATCCCGGGGCTGCTGGCGCAGGGGAAGATCGACGCCGCCTACCTCTACCACACCCCCGCCTACAAGCTCCGGCGCGAGCCGGGCTACCGGATCCTCCAGGACACGATCCGGGACTTCGTGGAGAGCATCGGGGTCCGCCCGGTGACGGCGCTGATGGTCACCTACCCCGAGACCCTGGAGAAGAAGGCGGCCGCCATCAAGGAGTTCAACCGGATGCTCCTGGCCTCCATGGAGTACGCCAGGACCCGACCTGACATCCTGGAGGCAGTAGCGAAGAAGCACGGCGCCTCGGCGGAGTTCCTCAAGGACTGGTTCGCCAACCAGTACGACTTCCCGGCCACCATCAACCCCGAGCTGGCCCAGGGGGTCCAGAAGATGTGGGAGCTGACCCACGAGCTGGGCGACCTCAAGACCGTCCCCAAGGTGGACGACTTCATCTGGTGGGAGGGGGTCGCCAAGTAGCTGGCCGGCGGAGCGGGCGGCTCTGAGCGGGCGCGGCGGCGCGGGGCCCCGAGGTCCGTGGAGACGGAGCGCCCGGAGCGCGCATGGAGCGAGGCGCGAGGATCACGGTCCGGGTGGGAGAGGCGCGGGTGGCGGGCGGCCTCTCGGGGGCCGCCCGCGCCCGGATCGTCGCCGACGGCTTCCTCCTCCTGGTCCTGGCGCTCTGGTACGCCAGCTCGCTCCGCCTCCCCGAGTTCGTCCTCCCCAACCCCGGCAAGGTGCTCCTCCTCACCCTCCGCCTCTTCTTCGACCCCGCCCTCGTCCTGCACACGGCGATCTCCCTCGGGCGGGTGGTCGCCTCGGTCCTCCTCGCCCTGGCCATCGGGAGCGGGCTCGTCCTGGCCGCCCGCTACGTCCCGGTCACCGGGCTCCTGGTCGGCAACCGCCTGACCCCCTTCTTCAACTCCTTCCCCTCCCTGGGGTGGGCGATCCTGGCGGTGATCTGGTTCGGGGTGAGCGACCAGACGGTCCTGTTCGTCGAGACGGCGATTCTCCTCCCCTTCTGCATGATCAACATGTGGGAGGGGATCAAGAACCTCGACCCCGAGCTGCTCGAGATGGCCGGGAGCTTCGCCCGGCGGCGCGCCCGGATCCTCCGCAAGGTGATCTTCCCCCTCCTCTTCCCCTACATCTTCTCGGCCCTCCGGATCTCCTACGGGGTGGGGTGGAAGGTCTCGCTGATCGCGGAGCTGTTCGGGGCCTCGACCGGGCTGGGCTACCTCCTCGAGCAGGCCCGGCAGCACTACGACATGCCCATGGTCTTCGCCACCGTCTGCGCTATCATCGTCCTGGTGGCGGGGATGGAGCGGCTCGTCTTCGACCGGATCGAGCGGCGGGTCCTCCGCCACCTCCAGGCCCAGGAGACCCCGACCCTGTGATCGGCCTTTGGCCCCGCGGGTCCTGTCGCCAGCCTCCGGGCCAGGCCCGGCCCACCCGGCGGGCGGATCGCTCGGCCCCGGGCTCCCGGCGCGGAACGTTAAAGCGGAGCGGCGCGGGTGCCCGCCGTGAGCGAGCCGGGTGGGGAAGCCGGATCACGGG
>JACPHL010000331.1 GCA_016188625.1 Candidatus Rokuibacteriota bacterium
CACCGGCACGCGTACTAAATAGATGCACCCGATGCGCGAGGCGAGGGTTCAGAGCCCGGGGCGGACGGGTGGCGCGCCGGGCGGGGCGCCCCACGCGGCGAGCCGGGGGACCCCACACCGGGCGGGGGTGGCGAGCCGCGTGGGGCTGCCCGGCGCGACAGGACCCGTCCGCCTCGCGGGAAGCCGTTCATGAGAGGTCGCCTGTGAAGGGGCTGATCCTCTCGGGCGGGCGGGGGACCCGGCTCCGGCCCATCACCTACACGGCCGCCAAGCAGCTCGTCCCCATCGCCAACAAGCCGATCCTCTTCTACGGGATCGAGGCGATTGCGGCCTGCGGGATCACCGAGGTGGGGATCGTGGTGGGCGAGACGCGCCGGGAGATCGAGGAGGCGGTGGGGGACGGGTCCCGCTGGGGGGTCCGGGTCACCTACATCGAGCAGGAGGCCCCCCTCGGGCTCGCCCACGCGGTCCTGGTCTCCGAGGCCTACCTCGGGGAGGAGCCGTTCGTGATGTACCTCGGGGACAACCTGGTCAAGGACGGGATCGTCCCCTTCGTCGAGGCCTTCCGCCGGGAGGCGCCCCACTGCCAGATCCTCCTGGCCCGCGTCCCCAACCCGGAGCAGTTCGGGGTGGCGGAGCTCGTGGACGGGCGGGTGGTGCGGCTGATCGAGAAGCCGGCCCGCCCCCCCTCGGACCTCGCCCTGGTCGGGGTCTACATGTTTGACCCCCACATCTTCGAGGCCGCCCGGGCGATCGCCCCCTCCTGGCGCGGGGAGCTGGAGATCACCGACGCGATCCAGTACCTCATCGACAAGGGCTACACCGTCCATCCCCACGTCATCGCCGGGTGGTGGAAGGACACGGGGAAGCTCGAGGACATGCTGGAGGCGAACCGGATCATCCTGGACGCCCTCGTCCCCGCCGTCCGGGGCGAGGTGGACGCGGCCTCCGAGGTCCACGGCAAGGTGGTGGTGGAGGCCGAGGCCCGGGTGGTGCGGAGCCTGATCCGCGGCCCCGCCATCATCGGCCGCGGGGCCCTGATCGAGAACGCCTACGTCGGCCCCTTCACCTCGGTCGGGGACGGGGTGACCATCCGGGGGAGCGAGGTCGAGCACTCCATCATCCTGGAGGGGTCCTCCATCACCGACATCGGGGGGCGGATCGAGAACAGCCTGATCGGGCGCAACGTCGCCGTCTACCGGGCCGAGGCCAAGCCCCGGGCCTACCACCTCATGCTCGGCGACCGCTCCCAGATCGGGCTCGTGTGAGGGCCCCGTGGAGCTGAGCGACGCGGCCAAGCGCGCCTTTCGGGTCCAGGACTACTCGGCCGCGCCCCCCATCGCCGGCGTGGAGGTCGTCGAGCTCGCCCGCCACACCGACGCTCCTTCACCGAGCTGGGCCGCTTCGCGGCCGGCGCCTCCCTGGCGTTCTCCGGCTTCGTCCTCGCCCAGGTGAACTACAGCGAGCTGGAGCCGGGGGCCATCAAGGCCTTCCACCTCCACCGGCGGCAGACCGACATCTGGTACGTCCCGCCCGGCGACAAGGTGCTCCTGGTCCTCGTGGACGTCCGCGCCGGCTCGCCCACCGAGGGCGCGCGGCGGCGGCTGGTGCTCGGCGACGGCCGCTCGCGCCTGGTCCGGATCCCCCCCGGGGTGGCCCACGGCTGCAGGAACGTCGGCGCGGCGCGGGGGCGCATCATCTACTTCACCGACACGCCCTTCTCCCCCGAGCCCGAGGCCACGGACGAGGGGCGGCTCCCCTGGGACTTCGCGGGCGCCGAGGTCTGGGAGACCGCCCGGGAGTGAGGGCCCAGGCCCCATGAGGATCCTCGTGACCGGCGGGGCCGGGTTCATCGGCCAAAACTTCGTCCGCTACCTCCAGGCCCGCCGCCCGGACCACTCCATCGTCAACCTCGACAAGCTCACCTACGCCGCCGACCGGGAGTTCGTCGAGGCCCCGGCCGCCGGCCCCGGCTACCAGTTCGTCCAGGAGGACATCTGCCGCCTCGAGAAGGTCCGGGAGATCGCCCGCGGGGTGGACGCCATCGTCAACTTCGCCGCCGAGACCCACGTGGATCGCTCGATCCTGGACCCGGGGAGCTTCATCCAGACCGACGTCTACGGGACCTTCGCCCTCCTCGAGGTCGTCCGGGAGCTCGGGATCCGCCGCTTCGTCCAGGTCTCCACCGACGAGGTGTACGGCTCGACCGAGGGGGGAGCGTTCTCCGAGGCATCCCCCCTGAACCCCTCGAACCCCTACTCGGCCTCCAAGGCCGCCGGGGACCTCATGGCGTTCGCCTACTGGCGGACCCACCGGTTGCCCGTGCTCGTCACCCGGAGCTCCAACAACTTCGGCCCCTACCAGTACCCGGAGAAGGTCATCCCCCTCTTCATCACCAACGCCCTCGACGACCTGCCGCTGCCGCTCTACGGCGACGGGAGGCACGTGCGGGACTGGCTCTATGTGATGGACAACTGCGCCGCCATCGATCTGGTCCTCCACCGGGGACGGGAGGGGGAGGTCTACAACATCGGGGGCGGCCACGAGCTCCCGAACATCGAGCTGACCCGGCGGGTCCTGGCCCTCCTGGGGAAGCCCGAGTCCTTGATCCGCCACGTCGCCGATCGTCCCGGGCACGACCGCCGCTACGCCCTGGACTGCCGGAAGCTCCACGCCCTCGGCTGGCGCCCGACTCACGCCTTCGACGACGCCCTGGCGGAGACGGTCCGGTGGTACCAGGACCACGAGGCCTGGTGGCGCCCCCGGAAGGCTGGGGCCTTCCAGGAGTACTACCGGCGGCAGTACGGGGAGCTCGCGTGAGGATCGCCGTCACCGGGGCCGGCGGGATGCTCGGGCAAGACCTCTGCCGGATCCTCGGGGTCCGGCACGAGGTCTATCCCTTCGGGCGCGCCGACCTCGACGTCACCGACCCCGACGCGGTCGCCGAGGCGCTCGCCCGGCTTGCCCCCCAGGTGGTCGTCCACGCCGCCGGCTGGACCGACGTGGACGGCTGCGAGCGGGACCCCGACCGCGCCTTCCGGGTCAACACCCTCGGGAGCCGGTACGTGGCGGCGGCCGCGGCCTCGGTAGGGGCGGCGCTCTGCTACCTCTCGACCGACTACGTCTTCGACGGGGCGAAGAAGGCCCCCTACACCGAGTGGGACCCCCCGAGCCCGCTCTCGGTCTACGGCGCCTCGAAGCTCGCCGGCGAGCGGGAGGTCCGGGCCCTCTGCCCCCGCCACTGGATCGTCCGGACCTCCTGGCTCTACGGGCCGGGCCGCAACTTCGTGGCCGCCATCCTCGCCCAGGCCGCCCGGGGCGGGCCCCTCCGGGTCGTGGACGACCAGGTCGGCTCGCCCACCTACACCGAGGACCTGGCCGGCGGGCTCGCCGCGCTCCTCGAGACCGCCCGCTTCGGGGTCTACCACCTCACCAACGCCGGCCTCTGCTCCTGGTTCCAGTTCGCCACTGCCATCCTCGAGGCCGCCGGGCTCCGGGTCCCCATCGAGCCGATCCCCTCGAGCGCGCTGGACCGCCCCGCTCCCCGCCCCCCCTACTCCGTCCTCCGGAACGCCTGCTGGGAGCTGGAGGGGCGTCCGCCCCTCCGCCCCTGGCCCGAGGCCCTCCGAGCCTATCTCGCCCGGGTTCACCCCTAATCGACTCGGAGGGGGCTGACGCCCTCCAACCGGGCGCCCCGTCGGTCTGACTCCGCTGGGGGGTGTCGGCCCCGAGCGGAACGTTAAGCGGAGCGGCGCGGGTCCCCGTCATGAGCGAGCCGGGTGGGGAAGCCGACAGGCGAGCGGAAGACAAACAGGAGGGGCCCCGCCCGGCGAGCCATAGACGGGTGCGCCGCGGGGCGTGTGGAGCGAGGGGTCGGCGCCCCCCGGGGGGGCGGGCGCCTTTCCCCGCCCGGGCGGTCCGTGCTATCGTGAGGCCATGGTAGGGGCCGAGACCTATCGCGGCAAGGGGCTGATCGCCGACCCGATCCACCGCTACATCCTCTACACCCGGCCCGAGGGCGGGCTCCCGGGGGAGGCGACCGAGCAGGACCTGATCGACACCCCCTGGGTCCAGCGCCTCCGGCGGATCCCCCAGCTCCAGTCGGCCCGGTGGGTCTTCCCGACCGCCGAGCACAGCCGCTTCCAGCACGCCCTGGGGGCGATGCACGTGGCGGGCCGCTTCGCCCAGCACCTCTACCCTTCCCTCCGGGCCCTCCACCCCGACTGCCCCTCGGCCCCCCTCGTCGAGGAGCTCCTCCGCATGGCCGGCCTCCTCCACGACGTCGGCCACGGCCCCTTCGGGCACTTCTTCGACGACAACTTCCTCGCCGACTTCGGCCTGACCCACGAGATGGTGGGCCAGAAGATTATCCGGGAGGAGCTGGGGGAGGTCATCCGGGGGCTCCGCCGGAGCCCCTCGGGGGCCTTCGCCGACGGCGAGGCGATCGATCCGGAGTGGATCTGCTACCTGATGGGGAAGGGGTACACCCGCCTCGAGGAGGGGCAGCCCCGCTGGCTCGCCTTCCTCAAGCCGCTCCTCTCCGGGATCTACACCGCGGACAACCTCGACTACGTCCTCCGGGACGCCTACATGTGCGGGGTCGCGGTCGGGCCCGTGGACCTCGACCGGATCATCTACTACTCGTTCTTCTCCGAGGAGGGGCTCACCCTGGACCGGGGCGGGACGAGCGCCCTCATCATGTTCCTCACCGCGCGCTACTACATGTACACCAACGTCTACTACCACCGGACGACCCGGGCCATCGATCTCCACCTCAAGGAGATCTTTCGCGACACCATGCGGATCGTCTACCCCACCGATCCCCGCCGGGACCTCCACCCCTACCTCCACCTGACCGAGTGGACCCTCCTCGAGGAGGTGGGACGCTGGCACGACGCCGCCGAGCCCGAGCGGCGCGCCCTGGGGGCCGAGTGGCGCCAGATCCTGGACCGGCGGCTCAAGTGGCGGATGGTCCACGAGGAGATCCTGGACGACTCCATGGTCAAGATCTGGCGGCTGGTGCGGCCGGACATCGTGGCCGCCCAGGTCAAGGAGGCCCTCCCCCGCGCCCTCAAGGAAGTGGAATTCCAGATCGACATGGCCTTCCAGGACCCGCGCCCGCTCAACCCCCTGGCGATGGGGGACCGGCAGATCTACATCTACGACAGCTCGACGGGGCAGGTCTCCAAAGAGCCCCTCGCCGCGCTCTTCAAGTACCTCCCCGGCAAGGTGGCCCAGTGCCGGATCTTCGCGCGGGACCACCGCCACGATCAGGAGCTGACGGAGGCGTTCCGGCGGGTCCTCTACGAGGATCAGCCTTCGATCCCCACCAATGTTTAGCCGCGATTAGTCATGAACCGCTTCCCGCGAGGCGGACGGGTCCTGTCGCGCCGGGCAGCCCCACGCGGCTCGCCACCCCCGCCCGGTGTGGGGCCCCCCGGCTCGCCGCGTGGGGCGCCCCGCCCGGCGCGCCACCCGTCCGCCGTCCGCTGGCCGCGCTCCGGACCCTCGGCACGAGGATGGGTGGTCCGCTCCGAGCGCGGGCTTGGCCCGCGCAGCCTTGGGGGGAGGTTCGGAAGGGGGGCGTTAGCCCCCCTCCGAGTTTAGGGCCATGGATATCCTCGACATCAAGGCGCGGGTCGCCGAGGCGGTCGTGGAGTCCATCTTCCGCCGGGCCCGCTACAAGCTCACCCCCTACGCGCGGTCGGGGGCGGCCCCGGTGCTCCGGATCGGGCGGGAGGACTTCACCCCCGACTTCACGGCGGCCCAGACCGCCGAGACGCGGGGGGAGGCGAGCCCGGGGCCGCCCCAGTCCTTCCTGATCGCGGTCAAGTATCGG
>JACPHL010000329.1 GCA_016188625.1 Candidatus Rokuibacteriota bacterium
CCCAGGCCGGTGCCCTCGGCCTTGGTGGTGAAGAAGGGGTCCCAGATGCGCCCGAGGATCTCCGGGGGGATGCCCGGGCCGTTGTCCGCGACGGTGAGGACCACCCGCGAGTCGTCCTCCGGCCCGGCGCTGAGGGTGAGACGGCCCCCACGCCCGAGGGCCTCGATGGCGTTGGTCACCAGGTTGAGCAGGACCTGCAAGAGGTGGCCGCGGTCGGCGACGAGCCAGAGGCCCTCTCCCGCAGGTGCGTTCACCTCGAGCCCCACCCCGGCCTCGCGGGCGGGGAGCGCCACCATCTCCTGCACAGCGGTGAGCAACGGCCCCACCTCGATCCGCTGCCGCTCCGCCTTCGGCGGCTTGGAGTAGAGGGAGAGGCTCTCGACGATCCGCTGCATCTGCCGGACCGCCTCCTGGAGGGAGGCGAGGGCGCGCGCGAGCTCGTCGGCGGCCAGAGGCGTCGAGGCCTTGGCCTTTCGCTCCAGCAGCTCCGTCCGGCCCAGGATCACCATCAGGGGGTTTCGCAGCTCGTGGGCCACCCCGGCGGTGAGCCGCCCCAGGGCGGCCAAGCGCTCCTCCCTGACCAGCGTGGCATGCTCCCGGGCGTGGACCAGGGCGACGCCGACCACCGTGCCCAGGGCTGCGGCGAGGTCGCTCTTCAGGGCGATGTGGTTACGGGGCTGGGTCGTGACGAGCACCAGGCTCCCCATCACGTGCCCGTGGGCCAGGAGGGGGATCCCCAGGAACGCCCGGATCCCAGCGGCGTGGCAGGCGGCCCGGAGTGCCTCCGGACCGGTCCACTCCTCGATCGCGACGAGGACCGGCTCACGGCGGGCGATCGCCAACCCCGAAGCCCCGGTTCCCGTCTCCCACTCGGCGGGGGTGACCGCGATCATCGCGGGAGGGAGCGCGACGGTGGCCACTAGGTGGAAACGCGGGCTCCCCGGCCGGGTCTGCCAGACGAGTCCTCCCTCGAAGTCGAGCAGCCGGACCGCCTGCTCCAGCGCCCGGTGGAGGAGCCGCTCGCTGTCGGTCTCCCCGCCCAGCTCCTGGGCCAAGGCGAGGAGGGCCGACAGCTCGGTGTTGCAGGCCTGGAGCTGAAGCTGACAGGACGCGGGCTCGCCTTCGACGGCTGGCCTGCCCGCGGCCGGGCCCTCCGTAAACCGGGTAGGGCCATGAGACGTGCCCAGGGTCGTCATGCCCGTCGCCTCCCAACATAGGACGCCCGCCCTGCGGGGCAGGATTCGGTGGTAGAATCGGCGCGCTATGGACCCGCGCCCGGGAAGGAGGCCGCGCATGCGGATCACGGACGTCGAGGTGGTCGTCCTGCGAAAACCCCTCCCCACCCCCCTGGTCGTCTCGCGGGCGGCCATCCCGGCCCGGACCGCGATCCTGGTGCTCGTGCACACCGACGAGGGGCTCGTCGGCCTCGGGGAGGCCGTGGGCGACCCCGCCGGGGTCGTGCCGATCCTCCGGGAGCAGCTCCGCCCCCTCCTGCTCGGCGAGGACCCCTTCGACATCGAGCGGCTCTGGGAGAAGATGTACGCCTCGCGCCTCTACTGGGACCTCAAGGGGGCGCTGGTCATTGCCCTCTCCGGGATCGACCTCGCGCTGTGGGACCTCAAGGGGAAGGCCCTCGGCGTCCCCGTCTACCAGCTCCTCGGCGGGGCCTGCCGGGAGCGGGTCCGGGCCTACGCCAGCGACCTCTTCTGGGACGAGCCCGAGGCCATGGCGGCCGCCGCGGCCCGGTACGTCGCCGAGGGGTTCGGGATCGTGAAGACCCACATCGGGCGGGATCCCGAGGGCGACCTCGCCCGCCTCCGGGCGATCCGGGACGCGATCGGGGACGAGGTGGGCCTGATGATCGACGTCAACTGCGGCTATGACCGCCCGACCGCCCTGCGGATGGGGCGGCAGTTCGAGGCCTTCCACCCCTTCTGGTACGAGGAGCCGCTCCGCCCCGACGACGTCGAGGGCCACCGCGAGCTCCGGGCCCGGCTCCCCTTCCCGATCGCGATCGGGGAGAACGAGTTCACCAAGCACGGGTTCCTGGAGCTGTTCGCCCGCGGCGCCGTGGACTACGCGATGCCCGATGCGGCCCGGGTCGGGGGGATCACGGAGACCCGGAAGATCGCGGCCCTGGCCGAGGCCTACCACCTCGTGCTCACCCCCCACAGCTTCTCGAGCGGCGTCCTCCTGGCCGCGACGCTCCACCTCATGGCCGCGACCCCGAACGCGGACCTGCTCGAGCTGGACGTCACCGGGACGGGGATCTACGAGGAGCTCCTGGCCGAGCCGTTGAAGATCGAGCAGGGGTACGTGATGGTCCCCCGGGCGCCGGGCCTCGGGGTGGTCCTCCCGGACGCGGTGCGCGCCCGCTACCGGGTCTAGGCCCTCGAACGGGTCAGAACGCCAGGGGCCGCCAGGCCCGCTTCCGGGGCGAGGGGATCCGCGCGCGGGCGAGCAGGGCGGTGGCGGCCCGCTGGGCCTCCGCGAGGCTCTTGGCCTCGTCCACGGTCAGGACCCGTCCCGCCTCCATCACGGGCCTCCCGTCGATGATCACGGTCTCCACCTCGGCCCCGACGGCCGCGTAGACGAGGGAGGAGACCGGGTGGTGGAGCGGCGCCGCGTGGACGTTGCGGAGGTCCGCGATGATGACATCGGCCTTCTTCCCCACCTCGAGGGAGCCCACCTCGCCCTCCAGGCCCAGGGCCCGCGCGGCCCCGATCGTCGCCATCTCGAGCGCCTGCTCGGCCGTGATCGCGGTCGGATCCTGGGTGTGGACCTTGTGGAGCAGCGCGGCGAACTTCAAGACGTGGATCATGTTCTGGTTGTTGTTGCTCGCCGGCCCGTCGGTGGCCAGCCCGACCGGGATGCCCGCGAGCAGCATCCGGGGGATCGGGGCGACCCCGGCGGCCAGGTACATGTTGCTGGTCGGGTTGTGCGAGACCGCGGTCCCGCGCGCCTTGAGGATGCGCAGGTCGCGGTCGGTCAGGTGCACGCAGTGGACCGCCAGGGTCGGGGTGTCGAGGAAGCCGATCCGCTCGAGGAGCGCGAGGTCCCCGACCCCGAAGCGGTCGAGGGCGTTCTGGACCGAGAAGGGGGTCTCGGCGACGTGCATGGTCAGCCCCACCGCGAGGTCCGCGGCCAGCCGTTGGGTGGCCACGAGCCCCTCCCGGGTGCACGTCCAGATCATGCAGGGCCCGAACCGGACGGCGATCCGGCCGTCGGCCGCCCCGTGGTAGCTCTTGGCGACCCGCTCGCAGTCGGCCAGGATGCCGTCCAGGGGCTCCACGAGCGCGGGCGGCACGCCATGGTCCACCCCGTCGTCGATGTACCCCCGCACGAAGACGCCACGCACGCCCGTCTCGAGCATCCCCCGGATCACGGCGTCGGAGAGCCCGGGCCGGGGATGGGTGTACATGAAGTCCTTGACGGTCGTCGTCCCTGAGCGGATCGCCTCGAGGCACCCCACGACGGCGGCCCGATAGCAGTCCTCCTCGGTCAGCGCGCAGGCGGCAGGCCCCACGACCTGCCGGAACCAGTCCTCGAGCCGCCGGTCGTCGGCGGGGCCCTTCAGGAGCGTCTGGAAGAGGTGGGTGTGCGTGTTGATCAGCCCGGGCAGGACGAGCTTGCCGGTGGCGTCGATGGTCCGGGGCGCCGGGCGCGGCGGCGATGCGAGGGGTGCAGGTCCGACGGCGGCGATCCGCTGCCCCTCGATCGCGACGACCCCGGGCTCCAGGATCCGGCGCTCCGGATCCATGGTCACGACCGTGCCGCCGGTGATCACGAGGTCCATGGACGAGCCTCCACGTCGGGCTTGAGGGCTAGGGACCAGCCGGAGCGCCCCGGGCCCGCCCCTCGGCGATCAGCTCCAGGATCCGCGCGGGGGTGAGGGGCATCTCGCGCACCCGCACCCCGAAGGGGGCGAGGGCGTCGTCGAGCGCCTCGGCCACCAGCGCGGGGCCCGGGATCGCCCCCGCCTCCCCCACCCCCTTGACCCCGAGCGGGTTCAACGGCGAGGGGGTCTCGGTGTGGACGACCTCGATGGCGGGGACCTCCATGGCCGTGGGGATCAGGAAATCCATGAAGGTCGTCGTCAAGGGCTGGCCCTGACGGTCGTAGACGATCCGCTCATAGAGCGCCCCGCCGAGCCCCTGGGCGATCCCCCCGTGGATCTGCCCCTCCACGATCGTGGGGTTGATCAGGACGCCGCAGTCGTGGTGGACGACGTAGCGGAGGAGGCGGACCTGGCCCGTCTCGACGTCCACCTCCACGACGGCGGCGTGGCAGCCGTGGGCGAAGGTCGCCTGGGGCGGGGCGTAGTAGCCGGAGGCCTCGAGCCCCGGCTCCTCGTCGGGCGCCAGGACCGGCCCCTGCCGGGGCTTGACCAGGCGCAGGGCCGCCTCGGCCGCGGCCTCCCCGTAGGCGTAGCGGATGGGGTTCGCCACGGTCGCCAGCGCCGCGAGCGTCAGCTCGGCGCCCGGCGCGCCCTTGACCCGGACGCGCCCGCCGGCCAGCTCGAGATCGTGGGGGGCGACCTCGAGGAGCCGGGCGGCGAGGCGCAGGGCCTTGTCGCGCACCTTCCCGGCCGCGACGGCGATGGCGTTGCCGCTCGTCACCAGGGCGCGGCTCGCGAAGGTCCCCGCCCCCCAGTTGAAGCGGCCCGTGTCCCCGGTGATCACGGTCACCTCCGCGGGGTCGCACCCCAGGGTCTCGGCCGCGATCTGGGCGAAGGTCGTGGCGTGCCCCTGCCCCTGGGTGGTGAGGCCCGTGGCGACGAGCACCTTGCCGCTCGGCTCCACGCGCACGTGGGCCCCCTCGTAGGGGCCGATCCCGGTCCCCTCGACGTAGCAGGCCAGCCCGAGCCCGAGGTAGCGGCCCTCGGCTCGGGCGGCCGCCTGCCGGGCGCGGAAGTCGTCGAAGCCTATCCGCTCCAGGGCCCGCTCGAGGCCCGCCGGGTAGTCGCCGCTGTCGTAGCGGGTCGGCGCCCCGTCCTGGAAGGTCAGACCCACGTCCCAGGGCATCTCCTCGGGCTGGATGAAGTTCCGCCGCCGCACCTCGGCCGGCTCGAGGCCGAGCGCGCGCGCGATCAGTCCGATGACCCGCTCCATGACGAAGGCCCCCTGCGGCCGGCCCGCCCCGCGGTAGGGGGTCACCATGACCGTGTTCGTGTAAACGACGTCGAAGCCGACCTCGTAGTTGGGGAGGCGATAGGGGCCGGGGAGCTGGGTGGAGGTGATGAGCGGCACGACGATCCCGTAGGGGGTGTAGGCGCCCGCGTCGTGGACGAAGCGATCGCGCAGGGCCAGGATCCGGCCCGCGGCGTCGATGGCCACCTCGACGTCGTGGAGCTGGCCGCGCTCCTGGCTCGCGGCCTGGAGGTGCTCGCGCCGGTCCTCGGCCCACTTCACCGGGCGCCCGAGGCGGAGGGCCGCGTAGGGGACCAGGATCTCCTCGGGATAGAAGAGCATGATCTTCGTCCCGAACCCCCCGCCGGTGTCGGGGGCGATCACCTCGACCTGGAACTCCGGGAGGCCGAAGATCCGCGCCAGGCCGTTCTTGATGGGGAGCGGGGCCTGGGTGGAGTCCCAGACGCGCAGGGTGCCCGTCCGCGGGTCGTGGACGGCCACCACCCCGCGCGGCTCGAGCGGGCTCCCGCAGCTCCGCTCGATCCAGAGGCGCTCCCGGAGGACGTGGGCGGCGCGGGCGAAGGCGGCGTCGGGGTCGCCCACGCGCTGGACGAGGCGGGCCGCGCGGTTGCCGGGGACGTCGGCGTGGACCAGGGGCGCCCCCTCCGCGGTCGCGGTCGCCAGATCGGGCACCACGGGAAGGGGCGCGTACTCGACCTCGATCAGCTCGGCGGCGTCCTCGGCGAGGGCGCGGCTCTCGGCCACGACAGGGCGACGGGCTCGCCGACGTAGCGGACTTCGTCCGTCGCGAGGGGGGGCGGGGTGCGGGGGTGGGTGAGGGCGGGGTGCGGGATCAGGAGCGGGGTCGGCCGGTTCACCGCGCCGAGGTCCCGGGCGGTGAGGACGAGGTGGACCCCGGGGTGGGCGCGGGCCCGTCCGGGATCCACGCGGACCAGCCGGGCGTGGGCGTGGGCGCTCCGCAGCACGGCCGCGTGGAGCACCCGGGGCGGGGGGAGGTCGTCCGCGAAGCAGCCGAGCCCGCGGAGGAGCCGGGGATCCTCGCGGCGCGGGATCCGGGCCCCGAGGGTCCGGGTCGTCATGCCGAGGCGACTCTAACCGGCGGCAGGGGCCCTGTCAACCGCCCCCGCCCGAGCGTGGCGGGGATCCTCGGGAGGGGGGCCGCTACCGGGCCCTGGAGGGCCCCAGGGGGGACGGCCAGGGCCCGGCGCCGGTCCGGGCGAAGGCGAGGCGGGGGGAGGCGGCCCGCCCCGCCACCGCCACCGGCTCCACGCGACGGCCCCCCGTCCCGAGGAAGACCGAGGCCCAGTAGCTCCCCACGACCGCCCACTGGAGCCACCAGAGCCCCGCGAACCACGGGTGGACGAGGAAGGTGAAGGGGAAGAAGACCAGCGCGGCCACGGCCCGGGCGGTGTCGTGGGCGTGGTAGGCCCCCAGGGCGGCGTCGCCGATGATGTACAGGCCGCCGATGAAGAACACGGCCCGCGCCATCATCCTGAGCAGCTCACCCATCTCCCCCTCGCCGGGCCGGCTGGTTCACTCCTTAGCCACTATTTCGGAGCAGCGGTGAGCTCGAACGGGATGTTGTAGCGCCCGTCCTTCTCGAAGTCCCCGGGCTTGGTGCGCTTGCCCGTGAGCTGCGAGAGGCCAGCCTGCCCCGCGGTCAGCGTGCACCCAACTTTGCAGTCGCCTGAGACTCCGACGTTATTCCAGTGCAC
>JACPHL010000335.1 GCA_016188625.1 Candidatus Rokuibacteriota bacterium
AGGCTGTGCGCGCGGGAGTGGGCCGGCGGATCAAGCTGGCCGTCGGCGTCGGGTTCGCCCTCGTGCTGCTGGTCGGGGGAATCTCCGTGCTCCTGGCCTGGACCATCTCCAGGGGAGTGGAGCGGGGAAGGCTGCATGGCCGCGAGGTGGAGGCCATCGACCGGATTCACAGCCTCATTCACCATTTCGTCGGCGATGCCTATCTCGATCTGCAGGGCGGCGGAGGGCATGGACACCCGCCCCCCGAGGAGCTCCTGCGGGCGATGGAAACAGAGGTAGTGGCCTATGAGGCGCTCGAGCGCGCCCAGGGCGGAGGCGAAGCCCGCGAAGAGCTGACGCGGCTCGACGAGCTGAAGTCCCTGCTGGCCCGGCTGGAGGCCGTCTGGTCGGCGGCGAAGGAGGCATCCGCGCGGGGGCAGCGGCCGACCGGCGCTCAGCTGGCGTTGCTGAACCAGCTTGCCCACGAGCAGGCCACCGGGATCATCGATGGGCTCCACGCGCTGCACCGGAGAAAATTCGATCGCGCGATCGCCGAGAGCCGGCAGCGCCTGCTCCTGATCTCCGGTTTCTACGCGGCGTTCGCCATGGGCGGGGTGCTCCTCCTCTTCCTCGGAGACCGCTTCCTCTCCCGCACCCTGGTCCTGCCCATCACGCGGCTCGCCCAGGCTGCCCTCCGCATCGCGGGCGGCGACCTCTCCCACCGCGTTCCCGCCCGGTCTGGCGACGAGGTGGGGCAGCTCTCCCAGGCCTTCAACCTGATGGCGGAGCGCCTGGAGATCCACGAGGCGGAGCGGGCGAGCTTCCAGGCGGAGCTGGAGCGACAGGTCAAGGAGCGAACGCGGGAGCTGGAGGAGACGGCTGCCAGGCTCCGGGCCACGCAAGCCGAGCTCCTTCGATCCGAGCGGATCGCCGTGACGGGCCAGATCGCAGCCGGCGTCACCCACGAGGTTCGCACGCCCCTCAACTCCCTGGCGATCAACGTGCAGCTGCTCCGGCGAGAGCTGTCCCGAGGAGCCTCCCTGGCCCCCCGTCGTGAGATCCTCAACACCCTGGCAACGGTGGAGTACGAGATCACCCGGATCAACCGGGCCCTGGAAGAGTTCGTCAACTTCGCCCGTCGTCCGGCGCCTTGCTTTGAGCCCGTCGAGGTCGGCGTCCTCCTCCAAGAAGTCCTGGAGCTGTTGGGACCCCAGGCGGCCGAGGCCGGGGTGCGCGTCGAGACCCCCAGGGGCGTGTCCATGGCCCCGGTGAGAGGGGATCGGGACCAGCTTCGGGAGGTCTTCCTCAACCTGGGGCAGAACGCTCTCCAGGCCATGCCGAACGGGGGAGTCCTCGGCGTCGAGGTGAGCCAGGACGGCGAGGGGATGGAGATCGCCGTGACAGACACCGGGCCGGGCGTTCCGGAGGCGGAGCGGGAGCGGATCTTTCTTCCCTTCGTGAGCACCAAGGCCGACGGGCTCGGCCTCGGGCTGGCGATCGTCAGGCGCATCGTCGAGGAGCACGGGGGAAGCGTCTCCTGTCAGAACCGGCCGGGAAGGGGGGCCGTCTTTACAGTCCGCCTCCCTGCCGCGGGGCCGGGGAGGGAAGGCTGAGGGGATGGAGCACCTCATCCTCGTGGCGGAGGACGATTCCAGCACTCGGGGGAGCCTGAGCCGCGCCATGGCCCAGGCCGGGTATCGGACCCTGCAGGCGGCGGACGGTCCGGCGGCCCTCGCGGTCCTGCAGAAAGAGCCTGTGGATGTGCTCGTCACCGACCTGAAGATGCCGGGCATGGACGGGATGGTCCTCCTGGAGCGAGTCCGTGCCGACTTCCCCGAGACCATCGTGATCATCCTCACCGCCTTCGCCACCGTGGATCTCGCCGTCGAGGCGATGAAAAGGGGGGCCTACGATTTCCTCACCAAGCCCATCAACCTGGGCAAGCTGGAGCTGCTGCTCCGGCACGCCCTGGAGGCCCGGCGACTGACCGAGGAGAACCGGGGGCTCAGGCTGCGCCTGTGGGAGACCACGGGCCTCAAGCAGCTCCTGGGCCGCTCCGCGGCCGTGCAGGGCCTGCGGGAGGCGGTCCAGCAGGTCGCCGCGACCGATGCGGCGGTGCTGATCCTCGGGGAGAGCGGAACGGGCAAGGAGCTGGTGGCCCACGCCATCCATTACGGGGGCCGCCGCGCCGAGCGGCCCCTGGTCAAGGTGAGCTGCGCCGCGCTTCCGGAGGGGCTGCTCGAGTCCGAGCTGTTCGGCCACGAGCGCGGGGCCTTCACCGGCGCCCGGGATCGGCGGAGGGGACGGTTCGAGTTGGCCCACGGGGGCACGCTGTTCCTGGACGAGGTGGGTGACCTGAGCCCGCCGACCCAGGCCAAGCTCCTCCGGGTCCTCCAGGAGCAGGAGTTCGAGCGGGTGGGCGGGACGGAGACGATCAAGGTGGATGTGCGGCTCATCACCGCCACCAACCGCGACCTGGAGGGGCTCGTGGCCGAGGGCACGTTCCGGGAGGATCTCTACTACCGGCTCAACGTCGTCCCCATCCGGGTGCCGCCCCTCCGCGAGCGCGTCGAGGACATCCCCATCCTGGCGGCCCACTTCCTCCGCGCCTCGGCCGAGCGATGGGGGAAGCCCGTCCCGGAGGTGACCGCCGAGGCCCTGGCCCTCCTCTGCCGGCATCCCTGGCCCGGCAATGTCCGGGAGCTCCAGCACGCGATGGAGTCGATCGTGGTGTTCTCCAAGGGAGATCCCATCGGGGTCGAGGCTCTCCCCCCGGCCGTTCGGGGCGAGGGGCAGGTCGCCGACTCGCCCGATCGCGCCCCAGGCGCCTCGCTCAGGGACCTGGAGCGCCAGGCCATCGCCCAAATGCTGGTGGCGACCGGCGGGAACCGGCGGAAGGCCGCCGAGATCCTCGGCATCGGGCTCAAGACGCTCTACCGGAAGATCCAGGAGTTCGGCCTCTAGACCACTCGGAGGGGGGCTGACGCCCCCCTGCCGATCCACCCCCCAGGATTGCGCGGGCAAAGCCCGCGCTCGAAGTGGTGAAAGACGACTTCTGGCTCATATCAAGCGGCGCCTCTTCAGATCGGCTTGCCACAGCCGGGACAGGTCGGCGTCCCCACGACCGAGAGCAGTCCAACAGCGGTGCCGCATTCGCAGCGGAAGTTTGCAATCGTCTTTGTCGGACCCCCTCCCGGGGCCACCTGAAGCTCGCCCTTGCAGCCAGGACAACGTGCGCGACCTCCCACGAC
>JACPHL010000059.1 GCA_016188625.1 Candidatus Rokuibacteriota bacterium
GGGACGAGCGTCCCGAAGAGGACGGGGAGCGTACGCGGCAGAAAGACATGGATGGCCGACCCCAGACGACGCCGCACCTCCGCCTCCCCCACCAGCACCTCCCCCTGCGCCATGCTCTCCGTCGGCGGCGGCACGTACGGGGAGCCTCGGACCTCCACCCCGCCGCCGTTGACCCCCGTGGCCAGAACCAGGAGATCGGCCAGGTACAGGTCGCTGGGCGTCCGCACCCAGCGGAGCGGCCGAACCGCGAGCTCCACCACCCGCTCCCGCACCACGCGGGCGCCCCGGCGCACGGCCTCCGCCAGGAGGAACCCGTCGAAGCTCAGGGGCCCCGGCGGGGAGCCGGGACCCGGCCCGTTCCCCCGGAAGACCGCCGCCACGTGGGCCTCGGGGTCGGCCATGGTCACCCGCCGCGACCCGGCTCCCGTGTGCAGCACGTACGCCCCCAGCTCCCCCACCAGCAGGCTGGAGGGGACGGGGAGATCCAGCGCGCCCAGCTCCCGCAGGACGCCCCCGGGGATGATCCCCGCGCACATGTTGCACCCGGGCGCCCCCGGCCGGCTGAAGTCCCGCGGCTCGAACAGCTCCACCTGCACCGCCCGGCCCGCCTGCGCCGCGTAGTGGAGGGCCCAGAGGGCGAAGAACGACCCGGCCGGGCCACCCCCGACGACGGCGATCCTGAGCGGGTGAGGCGTGCTCAGCGAGAGGGCGCGACCGGCTTCCCCGCAAGGCAAGCCACAGCCATCCGGCAGGCCGGGCAGTATCGGGCCAGGGCAACGGGGCTCCCGATGCCCACCTTCCGTGGGGAGAGCCGCTCCTGGACCCGTTGGCAGAGCCGGATCGGCGCGAACTCTCGCCCGCAAACCCCACAGCGGGCCATCGCCGCTTCCGCGAGGAGCCGGGGCGGCCGCCGAAGGGCGGCGTGGTCCAGGGTCCTCGAGACGGCGAGAGCCTTTTCGGGACACACCGGGACACAGGCCCGGCACCCGTCGCACCGACAGCCGTCAAAGGCCAGCACGGCCCGTCCCGGCTCCTCCCGGTACTCAAGGGCTGATGTCGGACAGACGGACGCGCAAACCCCGCAGAGGGTGCAGCGTCCACCCGCCACGCTGACGAGCCCGAAGGGAAGCTCCTCGGAGGAGCGGCCACCGGCGGGCCGGACCCCGGCAGAATCGGCCATCGCCTTCACCAGGGCCGCCAGACGGGCCGGGCCCTGAAAAGCCCCCTCGAGGGGCTCCCGAGCCACGCTCAGCGGGGCCAGCCGTCCCGCCTGCTCCACGGCCCCCGGCAGTTCCTGGGAGGCCGCCAGGACCTGGAGGCGGTCAGGCTCGATCCCGAGAGACTCGAGGATCATCCTGCCGACCCGAACCTCCCGATCCAGGGCCGAGGCCTGGTGCCAGCCGCGGCAGCGATCGCCTCCCGGCAGAACGAGGGCTGCGAGCGCGCCCGCGGCCAGGGTGCGCAAGAGCAGCCAGACAGGGAGCATCCCCGCGCAGGGCAGCGCGAGGGGGAAAAGGCCTCGGGGGGGAACGTCGAGGGCCGCGTCCTGACAGTGAAAGAGCGCGATCCGGGCAGCGTCGGGCACGGAGAGGACCCCCTCGATCTCCGCCACGAGCTGGGGCCAACCATAGGGGGGGAGCCGGATCGCCTCGACCGGGCAGGCCTTGACGCAGAGGCCGCACCCTTCGCAGCGAGCCCGGTCCAGCGTCAGGGCCCCGGCCTCGACGCCCAGCGCGCCGAGCGGACATGCCGCCGTGCAGCGGCGACAACCTTGGCGGCTCCGGCACCGGCGTCGGTCGACCGCGGGCACGGTGATGGAGCGGGGGAGGGCGGACGTCAGAAGCCTCCGGCGGCTGATGGGTCCCCGGGGGAGGAAGACCCGCGTCTTCACGCACTCCGGCGGGACCGGCTCCCGGATGAGCGCCCGACAGAGCCGTCCCCAGAGGAGGGCCTCCGCCCGGCCGGGCGTGGCGGCGGGATCGAGCGGGACCAGGTGCACGTCGAAGGGAGAGATCCCTGCGCGGGTCATGGCCTCCGGCCAGAGGCGGGCGCACGCCCGGTGAGATGTCCCGACCACTACGACCTCGAGCCGTTGGTCCTTCACCCGGGCTGCGACGCGCTCTCTATGTCTGCAGAGCTCGGGCTCCGCGAAGACCGCGAGTCCCGGCTGGCGGGACCGGAGGGCGTGGAGGATCTCCTCGAGTGATGAGCCGGCCGCGCGGTCGGCGCACAGGAGAAGGCCGAGGCCGCTCGCCGGATCGGTCATCGGCCCTCTCCGCTGAGAGTGGTCGCCAGGGAGCTGACGGCGTCCAGATCCCAGGGGATCCAGCGACGGAGCCGCGTGGCCATTCCCTGGTAGAAGGGAAGGCGGCTCGATGTCTCGACGGCCTCCGCGAACTGGGGGATCCATCCGATCAGGTGATCCTGGAGAAAGGTCAGCTCTAGGTGAAGCGTCCTGGCCAGGCGCCAGGGCTCCCCCTGGCGGCACGCCGCGCGCTCCTCCCCCGCGAGCCAGGCCATGAAGGCGAGCTCCAGGGCCACGTGATCAGGAAGGTCGTGCCAGCCCGGGACGATAAATCCAGCCGCCTCGTACCACCGTGTGACATCGAGAGTCGTCTCCCCCATCACCCGGGGGACGGGCGAGTACATGGACTCGTAGGGGTAGACCAGCGGGCGCGGGGCCACGAAGAGGCGGGTGTACTCCTCATCCCGACGCCGCCAGGAAGGTCCCGTCCCGCGACCGGAAATACCGCGTCCGGTGGCGCGAAGGCCCGGGCCAGGGAACGGTAGATCCGTTCCCTCGCCCGGAGGCCGGTGGTCTGACCTCGGAGGTTCACGTTCACGTCTGCGACTCTTCCGGCGGATGGCTCACCTCGACCAGCGGGAAGAGCTTGGCCAGGAGCACGAAGGCGAGAGCCCCCAGGGCATAAGTCCCCAGGACCAGCGAGCCCTCCACCCACGTGGGGAAGTAGCCGGGGCCCGGCGGGTACGGCATGAGGCGCTGGAGCAGCGGAGGAAGGACGATGTTCGTCCGCTCGGCCATCACGCCGAGGACCACGAGCGCCGCGGCGATCCCGACCCGCCCGGGTGTCAGCCCCTTCGGCGAGACCAGGAGCACCAGGGGGAGCGCGAGCCCGAACGCCCAGAGGACGGCGTAGATGACCCAGGGCGGGATGTCGAGCGCGACCTGGGCGGGAAGAAACGGAGTCGGCGTCGGCAGCGTGGCGGCGAAGCGGTCCACGGCGATCGAGATCCCGACCGTCGTGACGGCAGACCCGGCCAGGACCGCGCGGCGGGGCGGGTTCATGAGGATGAGGAGGGGCAGGAGG
>JACPHL010000336.1 GCA_016188625.1 Candidatus Rokuibacteriota bacterium
ACCCCCGAAGAGCTCATGTCGCGCGTCCAGCCCCGGTCGAGACCCACCTCGACGGGCAAGCGGACCTTCCGACGGGGAGCCCGGCGCCGCTCGGGGAATTCGCTGTCTTTCTCACTCGGCATTGGGACCGTTACCAACACCGCGCGACGGCCATATACGCACCCTCATTACCTCAAGGTAAATAGCATAATCCGCCGCATGGCACAAGGAATTTCCCGCCGAGAACCGAAGAACCGGAGGGCCCCGAAACCCTCCGGTTCTATGAAGCTTTTCCTGGTGGACGATGCAGGACTCGAACCTGCGACCTCTGGCATGTGAGGCCAGCGCTCTGCCAACTGAGCTAATCGTCCATGGCTTCCAATCTAACCAGTTGCCCGACGCGAGTCAAGCCCTTGGCCCCCGCGGGCCTCAGGCCGCCAGGTCGCGCTCGAGGATCTGCTGGGTCACCCGGCGGACCTCCGCGGGCGCAAACGGCTTCCCCAGGCTCGGCACCCCGGTCCGCTCCAGCAGGGCGCTGGTCTCGGGACTCAGCGCGTCGCCCGTGACGAAGCCGAACCGCCGGAGCATCCGGGGATAACGTGCCCCCAGCTCGCGGTAGAGCCCCGGACCGTCGAGCCCCGGCATCCTGATGTCGCTCACGATCAGGTCGTAGGCCCCCTCCGCGAGCTTGGTGAGCGCCCGGACGCCGTTGGCCGCCGTCTCGACCCGGTGGCCGTCGGCCGCCAGCATCTCCGCCAGCACGCCCGCCACCTCGGGCTCGTCGTCCACGACCAGGATCGTCTTCCCCTTGACGGGCAGCGGCGCCTCGGCTAGCTGGGCCTCGGGGACCACCCCGCCCGGCTCCTCCACGGGCAACTCGATCCGGAAGAGGGCGCCCTGACCGGGCGAGCTCTCCACCTGGATCGTTCCGCCGTGGCGCTCGACGACGCCCTGGCAGAGGGCCAGCCCCAGCCCGGTCCCCTGCCCGGGCGCCTTGGTGGTGAAGAACGGCTCGAAGATCCGCCGCTGGATCTCCGGTGGGATGCCGGGGCCCGTGTCCCTGACCTCGAGGATGGCCCGGCCCCGCGCGGGGTCGTGGCGCGTGGAGAGGGTAAGCCGGCGCGGCGAGGACGTCTCCCGCATCGCCTGATGCGCGTTGGTCGCGAGATTGACCAGGACCTGGTGGAGCTGGTGCGGGTCGGCCCAGAGCCGGGGGAGGTCCTCGGCCAGGTCCATCTCCACCTCCACGCTATCCACCCGGAGGGAGTAGGCCAGGAGCTCCACCGCCTCCTGGACGATCTGATTGAGCCGGACCTCCCCGCGCTCGGGCGGGCGCTGGCGCGCCAGGGCGAGGAAGTTCCGCACGATGCGCGCGCACCGCTCCGCCGACTGGGCGATCTTCTCGGCCCGCTGCCCCAGCGGCCCGCCCCCGACCACCTGGCGAAGCAGCGCGGTCTGGCCGACGACGACCGAGAGCGGGTTGTTCAGCTCGTGGGCCACCCCGGCCAGGAGCTGCCCCATCGCCGAGAGCTTCTCGGCCTGGAGCATCTGCTGCTGGGCCTCGGTCAGCCGGAGCTGCTGGGCCTCGACCACCTGCTGGAGCCTCCGGGCCGAGCGCCGGGCCTCCTCCAGCAGGCGGGCGTTGTCCACCGCGTAGGCGATGTAGGTGATGAGGGTATTCAGGAACTGGAGATCCGTGGTACTGAAGGGGCGGGCCTCGGCCCCCACCACGCCGGCCTTCTTGGCCAGGTTGACCACGCCGATGACCCGCTCCCCCGCGCGCACGGGCAGGGAGATGAACGAGCGGCTGCCGTACCGGAGATCGTTGGAGCGGGCGAACCGCGGGTCCGTCTCGATATCGTCCACCAGGACCGGCTCCCCGATCTCCGCCACCTTCCCCGCGATCCCCTCGCCCACCTTCACCTCGCTGTTTGCGACGACATCCTCCGGCAACCCGTGGGCCACGGCGATCCGGAGGGTCTGCCGCTCCTCGTCCAGGAGCATGATCGAGCCGATGCTCGCCCTGACGGTGCGCATCGTCCGATCCAGGACCAGCCCGAGGAGATCCTGGATCCTGGGGATCTTCGCCGCCACCTCGGCCATCTCGTTCAGCGTGCCGAGCTTGAAGACCAGATCCTCAAGGCGCTCGGTGGAGGTCCTGAGGTCCTCGACCATCCGGCCGAGGGCCGCGGCGAGCTGGCCGACCTCGGTGACGGGGCCGAGGCCCGGCACCGTGAGCGCCTCGGCGGTGAGCGGCTTCGCCACATGCTCTTCGGGGGCGCCCAGGGCCCGGGCGAGCGTGGAGACCTGACCGACGAGCCGCTGAGAGAGGATGAACCCCAGGAGCGAGACCAGGATGGCCACCAGCAGCCCGCCCTGGATGATCGTCTCCTTGAGCAGATCGTAGCGCACGAGCAGGAACACGAACACCAGCAGAGGGAGCGCCGCGCTCATGGCAAAGATGGTCGCGGACGCCTCCCGGAGGCTCAGGCATCTCGAGAACAGGGATCCGAGCTTCATGGCTCCTCCTCCATATACCTCATTAATGTTATCGCGGGACCGGATGTAAGCATCGCAACGGATCTCTGCAGGGAGGATGCCAGAGGGAACCTCAGAGGGATCTCTTATAAACCGGAAGGTTAGCTCAAGGCGGACGGCGAGGGGCGACGAGCAGGTGCCAGGGTGGCACCCCAGTCGTGCCATCCTGGCATGGCTGGAGAGACTGGCTATCGAGGCGGGTCCTCGACGAGGGGGCGGAGGCGGGCGAGGATCCGGTCGGCGTGGCTCCCCGGCCAGAAGACCTTCCCGCACCCGGGACAGCCGTAGAACTCCGACTGGGTCTCCAGGGTGTAGGCCGGAACCAGCCCCACGACCTCCTCCCGCGCGCGGGCCTCGAGGGGGGTGTTGCAGTCGAGGCAGCGGCTCAGGAGCTCGCCCCCGGAGGGGCCGAGGGCGGCCACGACCTCGCGGAGCTGGGCGTCGAGCCCCTCGGTCTGGATCAGGAGACCCTGCGCCCGCGCCGTCCGGGCGAGCCGCGTGTCGCGGGTCAGCAGGACGCGCCCTTCCTGGCGCGCGATCCGGAGGAGCTCGACGTCACGGGCGTGGCGGAGATAGACGGTGTCGTAGCCCAGGGCCCGGAGCCAGCGGGCCAGCCTCCCCAGCATGGAATCCACCACGAAGCGCGCGCTCACCGGGTTGCGCCCCTTCGGGGCCTATTGTATCCTGACCCGAGGCCCGCCATGCCTTCTGCCCTGATCGATCGGGTCTACGCGCTCTTCTACGGCGGGCTTCTCTCCCGCCTCCCCGAGGCCCGGGCGGTCCGACTCGGCCAGGCCCTCCTCCGCCTCCTCCCCGTCGAGGGGATCCCGGCCTTCCGGCGCGAGGACCCGCGGCTCGCCGTCACGCTCGGCGGGGTTCGGCTCCCGAACCCCGTGATCCTCTCCTCGATGTACTACGACCTCCGGATCCTCGGGAAGGCGCTGGCCCTCGGGTTCGGCGCGGTAACGACCAAGAGCATCACCCCGGCCCCGCGCCCCGGCCACCCCGAGCCCACCCTCGTCCGCCGGTCGAGCGCCCTCGGGCCCGGCTTCGTGAACTGCAACGGCTTCAAGAACCCCGGGCTCGCGGCCTACCGCGACGCCCTCGCGGGCTTCCGGCGGACCCGCCCGCTCATCGTAAGCGTGGCGGGGGAGTCCGTCGAGGAGTACCGGGCGATGGTGGAGGGGCTCGAGCGGTACGCGGACCTGGTGGAGGTGAATATCTCCTCCCCCAACACCCGGCTGGTCTACCAGCTCTCGGCCTCGCCGGAGCGGGTCCGGGGGCTCCTGAAGGAGGTCCGGGCGACGACGACGAGACCGCTGGTCGTGAAGCTCTCGCCCGACTACCTGGAGGAGAACTTCCGCGCCATCGTCCCCGCGGCGCTCGAGGTGGGGGTCGAGGCCGTGAACTTCGGGAACACGCGCCGGGTGGAGGAGCCCGGGCTCTCCCAGGGGGCCGGGGGGCTCTCGGGGCCGGAGCTGTTCGAGACGGTCCTCGAGACGGTTCGGCGCCTCCGCGAGACCTTCGGGCAGGGGTTAGGGCTGATCGCGACCGGGGGGATCGACTCGCCGGCCAAGGCCCTCCGGGCCCTGGAGGCCGGGGCGGACGCGGTCGGCTACTTCACCGGGTTCGTCACCCGCGGCCCCGGCCTGGCCCGCCGGATCCTTGACGCCCTCCTCGAGACCGTGGACCACCGCGGCCTCCCGGGCGTCTCGGCCCTCCGCGCCGCGCACTGAGCCGCCGCTCGATGTCCGGGCGAGGGGTCTGCCGGCTCCCTATGCTCGCAGATCCTGACGCTGGACCTCGTACTCCTCGCGGCTGAGCTCCCCCCTGGTGTAGCGCCGCTTCAGGATCTCAAGCGGCTCATCGGCCTTCTCCCCTCGGACGCCCGTGGTGACCAGCCAGTGGATCGTCAGGATGATGGGCACGAGGACCATGCTCCCGAAGACGAGCATCAGGGCCGTGGTGCCCCACGCCCCCCACATCCAGTGCAGCATGGCAACCCCCTCTCGGCCTACGGCCGGGGCGCGAAGATCCCGGGGGCGTCGGGGCCGGTGACGACCAGCTCGGCCATCGCGCCCTTCTCGACCGCCCGGAAGATGCTGTGGTCCACGAGCCGGTAGGTCCCCGGCACCTCCACGCGGAACTCCACGATCGCCGCGCCGCCCGCCGGGATGAGCGTCGTCTGGACGTTCCGCTGGGGGCCGCTGCCCACCGCGCCCTCGGGGTACACGGCGTCGAAGATCTCCCCGATCACGTGGAAGGAGGAGACCAGGTTGGGGCCGCCGTTGCCGACGTAGAGCCGGACGGTCTCGCCGACCTTGGCCTGGAGGGCCCGCTCCCCTTCCAGCGCGCCGACCCGGCCGTTGAAGACGACGTAGTCCGGCTGCTCGGCCCGGGCCTTCTCGTACGAGAAGAGACGGAGCGCGCCGGCCCCGGCCATCGTGTAGAACTCCCCCTGCATGACGTAGTACTCGCGGTCCACCGGCGGCAGCCCCCCCTCGGGCTCGACCAGGATCAGCCCGTACATCCCGTTGGCGACGTGGGCCCCGATGTGCGGGGTCGCGCAGTGGTAGACGTAGAGGCCGGGGTTGAGGGCCTTCCAGGTGAAGCCGCCGGTCTGGCCCGGCCCCACCTGGGTGGCCACCGCGCCGCCGCCCGGCCCGGTCACCGCGTGGAGGTCGATGGAGTGGGGGAACTCGCTGTCCGCCCGGTTGGTGAGCTGCAGCTCGATGGTGTCGCCGACCCGGACCCGGATGAACGGGCCGGGGACCGAGCCGTCGAAGGTCCAGAAGCGGTACTCGGCGTCGTCGGCCAGCCGCCCCCGGACCTCGACCGTCTCCAGCTCTACCAGCACGGTCGCCGGAGCGGTTCGCGCGATCGGCGGCGGGACCGCCGGCGGCGCCGTGAGCGCCGCGGGGACGGGCTCGGACGGCGGGAGCGGACGGGCGCCGGTGAGGGTCAGGAACGCCCCCGCGCCGGCCAGGGCGAAAGCGAGCACGGTCAGTCGGAGCCAGCGGCTCTTCATCGGTTTCTCCTTTACGGTGTTGGCCTTCGGGGTCGCCTCGCGCTACCCCTGGGCGCTGGGTGATCCCCGGAAAACATTGTCGAATTCCTTGTGAAAGAAGGTGCAAGCTCCTTGCCAACCCGGACCGGAGAGGCAAGTCACCTTAGATAATGGATAATCTCAGTCTGCCGAGGACCGGGCTCCTGGCGAGAAGTGGGGCACCCCTGCCCCACTGTCCCCCCCTATGGGCCAGGAAGATGCCCGACGGCACTCTTCGCCTTTCTGGAAGGATAAATCTGGTTGATTTTCGCCTTCCAGGAAGGCTAAAAGGCCCCCCGGGGAAAAACCTTCCTTGCGATAGCATGATATCCGTGATATCGTGTCTCGATGATCCGGTCCTTTGCGGACCAGGGGACAGAAGACGTGTTTAACGGCCTGAACAGCAAGACGGCCCGTCGAAGCTGCCCCCGTGAACTGTGGGCTGTGGCCAGCCGGAAGCTGGACCAGCTCGATTCCATGGAAAGCTTGGAAGAGCTTCGGATCCCCCCGGGGAATCACCTCGAAGCATTGGTGGGTGACCGGAGAGGCCAGCACAGCATCCGGATCAACGAGAGGTACCGGATCTGCTTCCGCTGGACGACGGAGGGTCCATCGAACGTGGAGATCGTGGATTACCACCAGCGGCGGACGTAAGGAGATCGGTTATGGTTCGAGTACCGATGCACCGAGAACCCACCCACCCCGGGGAAATGCTGCTTGAGGAGTTCCTAAAGCCGATGGGGCTTTCCCAGCGGGACCTTGCCCGTGGCATTCGGGTTCCCTATCAAAGGGTGAACGAGCTGAT
>JACPHL010000340.1 GCA_016188625.1 Candidatus Rokuibacteriota bacterium
CAGCGCCAGGTAGAGGTTCTCTCGGCCCCGGCCCACGACCAGCACATACCAGGCCTCTTCGGAGAGGGGTTCACCCATGAGGCGATGCTCCTCCGCTGTTCGGCTGGCCGGTCCACCCCCACCGGGCGGGTCACGCCAAACGACGCGCTTACCCTAGCGCCCTCGCGGGGACGGGGTCACTCTTTTCGGGCCCCCCGCGCGGGGGTGGCCGCGACCTTCCCAGGCAGTATAGCCCAGCCCGCGGCCCGTCGCCAGGGGGATCCCGGGGCGAGGGAGCGGGCCGGCGGCGCCTCAGCCCGTTATCAGCTCAAGGAGGCGCGCGGCGTTCCGGACCGCGTGGGCCTCGGCGTCGTTGTTGAAGTAGACGTAGACGTCGCGCCCGTCCTTGAGCCACCCCCGGATCCGCCCGGCGTCAGCCCTCAGCATCGCCTCGGTGTAGCTCCCGCCGTAGCGGACGCCGGTCCCGTGCCGTCGGGCATAGACGAAGCCGGCGGTGATCGGCCCATCCACTGGGCACTCCGGCCAGTCCGCCAGGCAGAGGGCGATCCCTCCCGCCTCGAGCCGGTCGGTCACCGTCGGGTCGAGCCAGCTCTGGTCGCGCACCTCGAGGACGATCCGCGGCCGTCGTACCTGCCGCTGGCGCCGGATCGCGCCGATCAGGTCGTCCAGGCGCTCGGGAACAGCCCTCCAGCGCGGCGGGAGCTGGAAGAGGATCGGTCCCAGGGTCGGGCCCAGCGCCTTCGCCCGGGAGAAGAGGAGATCGACGGGCCCGGCGGGATCGCGCAGGCGCTTGACATGGGTGATGAAGCGGCTCGCCTTGACGCTGAAGACGAAGCCGCGCGGCACGGCTTTGCGCCAGCGCCGGAAGGTCTCCGCCTCTGGGAGCCGGTAGAAGGGGTTGTTCAGCTCGACCGTCGAGAAGCGCTCGGCGTAAAAGCCGAGCCACGCGTCCCGAGCCAGGTCGGACGGATAGAAGCGCCCCCGCCAGTGCGGGTAGACGTAGCCGCTCGTCCCGATGAAGAGCCGCGCCATCAGCGCCGCCCCAGGACCCCCAGCGTGAGCCCCCGGATCACCCAGCGGTGGAAGCCGAGGATCAGGGCGAGGGGCGGAAGGCTCACCACGATCGAGGCCGCGGCCAGGTCGCCCCAGGGGATCTCGTGGATGCCTGGGAAGAGGGCGAGCGCCACCGGGACGGTGCGGGAGGCGTCGGTGGCGGTGAAGGTGAGGGCCAGGAGGAACTCGTTCCAGTTGAAGACGAAGACGATGACGCCGGTTGAGAAGAGCCCGGGCGCCGCCAGCGGCAGCAGGATGCGCCAGAGGATCCCGAAGCGCGAGCAGCCGTCCAGGCGCGCCGCCTCCTCCACCTCGCGCGGGACCTCGCGGAGGAAGGCGGTCAGGAGCCAGACCGTCAAGGGGAGCGACAGGGCCAGGTAGGGGACGATGAGGGCAAGCCAGGTGTCCCGGAGCCCGAGGAGCCGGATCCCGAGGTAGAGGGGGCTGACCAGGGCGATGACCGGCAGGAGGGAGGCGCCGAGGATCCCGGCGAGCCAGAGCCCGCGCCCGCGAAGCGGGAGCCGCGCCAGGGGGTAGGCCGCCAGGGCGCCGACCCCCAGGGCGAGGAGCGTGGCGATCAGACAGATCCCCGTCGAGTTGAGGAGGGCGAGGGAGAGCCCGGGGTGCACCAGGACGGTGGCGTAGTTCTCGATCGACCAGCGCTCGGGGAGGAACGGCGGCAGGCGGAGGAGGTCGGCCTCGGGCTTGAAGGAGGTCAGGAGCTGCCAGAGGAAGGGGAGCGCGGTCGCGGCCAGGAGCAGGGCGAGTGTGAGGTCGGCGAAGAGGCGGGAGCGGCGGCGTCCCACCTAAGCCCCCTCCGCCGCCGGCCGGGTCGCCGGGGCGACCAGCCAGAGGTAGCCGCCGGCCAGGAGCAGGGCGGCCAGGAGCGTCGCCACGGCCAGCGTCGCGCCGTAGCCGAACTGGAGCGTCCCGAAGAAGATCCGGTAGGCGTAGACCGTCAGGGTCTCGGTGGTCCCGGCCGGGCCGCCGCCGGTGAGAACGTAGATGACGTCGAAGACGCGCAGGGCGTCGATGGTCCGGATGAGGAGCGTGACCACGAGGACCGGCGCGAGCAGGGGGAGGGTGACGTGGACGAAGCTCCGCCAGCGCCCCGCCCCGTCCACGGCCGCGGCCTCGTGGACCTCGGGCGGGATCAGCTCGAGCCCGGCGAGCACGAGGAGGAGGACGAACGGGGTCGTCCGCCAGGCGTCGGCCAGGATGACGGCGTGGATCGCCCAGGCGGGGTCGCCGAGCCAGTTGATCCCGGCCGGCCCGCCCGCCGCGCCGAGGAGGGAGTTCACGAGGCCGCCGTCCGGGTAGAGGAGCCACTCGAACATCTTGGCCGAGACCACGCCGGGGAGCGCCCAGGGGAGGAGGAACCCGGCCAGGAGGAGCCCCCGGAGACGGCGCCGGCGGTGAAGGAGCAGCGCGATCCCCCCGCCCCAGAGCAGCTCGAGACCGACGGAGACCAACGTGAAGTAGGCGGTGGTCACGAGGGCCTGCCAGAAGCGCGGGTCCTGGAGGAGGAAGCGATAGTTGGCCAGCCCGACGAACTCGGCCACCCCGAAGACCGGGATCCGCCGCTCCAGCGAGAGCCAGACGACGGCCAGGGTCGGGTAGAGCTGGACGGCCCCGAGGACCAGGAGGGCCGGGGCGAGGAAGGGCCAGGCGCCGGGCCGCCGGGTCACCGGGATTGCCCGAGGAGGTGGAGGAGCTGGAGCTTCGCCGAGGCCACGGCCGCCTCGGGCGATTTGATGCCGACCAGGACCGCGCTCCACTCCGGCTGGAGGATCTGCGAGATCATGAGGTAGTACGGCGTGACCGGCCGCGGGCGGGCGGCCTGCATGAGCGGGTACAGCTCGGGGAGGTACGGCTGGGCGCGGGTCAGCTCGGGGTCCTGGTAGAGGGCGTGCCGGGTCGGCTTGAACCCCGCCCCGAGCGCCATGGCCTTCTGGGCGTGCTCGCTCGTGAGGAAGCGGATCAGCTCCCGGGCCGCCTCGGGGGGGCGGGCGGCGCGGGGGATGGTCAGGGACCACCCGCCGAGGCAGCTCACGCGCTCGCCGCCCGGATGGCGCGGGAGGCGGGTCATGCCGACCTTGCCGCGGACCGGCGAGTCGG
>JACPHL010000049.1 GCA_016188625.1 Candidatus Rokuibacteriota bacterium
CGGCCAGCCGGGCCGAGTCCAGCCGGTTCATCTGCCCGGCGCCCACCCCCACCACCTGGTCGGCGGTGGCCAGCACGATGGCGTTGGACTTGACGTGCTTGGCGACCTTCCAGGCGAAGCGGAGGGCGCTCCACTCGGCCTCGGTCGGCTGGCGGCGGGTCACCACCTTCAGGCTCGAGGGGTCGAGGTCGGCCAGGTCCGGCCCCTGGACCAGGAGCCCGCCCGCCACGCTCCTGAGATCGAGCGCCGTGGGCACCGGGCGATCGAGCGGGAGCTCGAGGACGCGGAGCTTCTTCTTGGTGCGGCGCAGCTCTTCGAGCGCCGCCTCCGTGAAGGTCGGGGCGAAGAGGATCTCGAGCAGGATCCCCGCGAGGGCCTCGGCCAGGGCCGGCTCCACCGGCCGGTTCACCCCGACGATCCCGCCGTAGATCGAGACCGGGTCCGAGGCACGGGCCTTCCCGAAGGCCTCCACGACATCGGCCCCCAGGGCGGCCCCGCACGGGTTGGTGTGCTTGATGACGACGCACGCCGGCTCGGCGAACTCCTGGAGGAGACCGAGGGCGGCCGAGAGGTCGAGGAGGTTGTTGTACGACAGCTCAGGGCCGTGGAGCTGGCGGGCCGCGCCGAGGCCGCCCGGCGCGCCCAGGGGGCGGTAGAAGGCCGCGGCCTGGTGCGGGTTCTCGCCGTAGCGGAGGGGCTCCCGCCGCTCGGCCTCGACCCGGAGGAGCGGCGGGAAGACGGGCGGCGCCTCGGCGGCGGGCGCGCGGGTGGCCGCCGGCTCCCGGAGCCAGGCCGCGATCGCGGCGTCGTACTGGGCGGTCCGCCGGAAGGCCTCCCGGGCCAGGCGGAGCCGGGTCTCGGCCGACAGGCTCCCGCCGCTCGCCCTCAGCTCCTCGAGGACCGGCCCGTACTGGGCCGGGTCCACCAGGATCGCGACCGCCGCATGGTTCTTCGCGGCGGCGCGGATCAGGGTCGGGCCGCCGATGTCGATCTGCTCGATCACCTCCTCGAAGCCGACGCCGGGGCGCCGGGCGGTCTCCTCGAACGGGTAGAGGTTGACGGCGACGAGGTCGATCGGGGCGATCTTCTGCTCGGCGAGCTGGGCCAGGTGCTCGGGCCGGTCGCGGCGGGCCAGGATCGCCCCGTGGATGGCCGGATGGAGGGTCTTGACGCGGCCGTCCAGCATCTCCGGGAAGCCGGTGAGCCCCGACACCTCGCGGACCGCGAGCCCAGCCCCGACGAGGGCGCGGGCGGTCCCGCCGGTCGAGATCAGCTCCACCCCCAGGTCGGCCAGCCCGCGGGCCAGTTCCACGATCCCGGTCTTGTCCGAGACGCTCAGGAGAGCGCGCTGAATCCGGCTCATGATCCCTCCCTGATGATCACCCGCCGCCCCTGGATCTCCAGGCGCCCCTCGACGAAGAGCTGGATCGCCCGGGGGTAGATCTTGTGCTCCTCGGCCAGGATCCGGGCCGAGAGGGTCTCCTCGGTGTCGTCGTCGAGGACCGGGACCGCCGCCTGGAGGATGATCGGCCCGGTGTCCACGCCCTCGTCCACGAAGTGGGCGGTCGCCCCGCTGATCTTCGCGCCGTAGGCCAGGGCCTGACGCTGGGCGTGGAGCCCGGGGAAGCTCGGCAGGAGCGCCGGGTGGATGTTCAGGATCCGGTGCCGGTAGGCGGCGATGAAGCCCGGGGTCAGGAGGCGCATGAACCCCGCCAGGCAGACCAGCTCGACTTTGTGCTCATCCAGGACGGCCAGCATGGCCCGGTCGAAGGCCTCCCGGTCCGGGTGCTGGCGGGGATCGACGAAGACCGCCTTGGCCCCGTGGCGGCGGGCGCGGTCGAGGGCCTGGGCGTCGGCCCGGTCGCTCACCACGACCACGACGCGGGCGGCGAGCCGGCCGGCGTCGATGGCGTCGAGGATCGCCTGGAGATTACTCCCCCGCCCCGACGCCAGCACCCCCACCCGCAGGTGCTCGCCCCTCGTCTTCTGTCCGCGCTCGCGCCCCGGCTCGCCCATGGCCCCAGCGCGGAATTATACCTCCTTCTCGAGGTGCAGGAAACCCACCGGCCGAATTCAGCCCACCACCTCTCAGCTCCCCGGCAGACCGAGCGGCAATGGCCGGTACGGGTCATGGCGATACTGAAGCGCCTCGGGCATCCACTTCGTGAGCTGCCGAGCCCTCGTGCCCGGCGCCGGATGCGTGGACATGAACTCCGGAATCCTGCTGCCCTTTTCACGCTCCATCCGCTCCCACAATTCGACCGCGGCCCGAGGGTCGTAGCCGCCCTTCGCCGCGAGGATCAGGCCGATGTAATCCGCCTCGGTTTCGTGGAGCCGGCTATAGGGGAGAAGAACGCCGAAGGTCACGCCGAGGCCGAACGCCGCATGGACGTACGGCGCACTCCGCGACGACGCCAGAGCCAGTCCGAGCGAGGTCTCGGTCAACTGAGCGGCCATCACCTGGGAGAATCGCTCACCCCCATGCCGCGCGATGGCGTGGCCGGCCTCATGCCCGATGACCGCGGCCAGCTTGTCATCGCTCTCCGCGAAATTCAACATGCCGCTGAACATGACCATCTTGCCGCCCGGGTAGATGCCGGCGTTGATGGTCTTCGGTTCATCGATGATCGTGTGCTCCCACTGATACCGGCGATCCCAGCCAGACGCCTTCACCACACGAGAGAACACCTCCGAGACGCGCTCGTGCATCCGGTCGGCCTCGGGCGACGAACCCCGCTCGATGGTACGACGGCCGCGTTGGCGAACGGCGGACAGGAAGTCGCGGTATGCCTGAAGACCGAGTCGAGCCTCCGCGTCCGAAGAGAGGAACATGAGCTGGCGACGGCTGGTGAGCGGGGTGCTGGCGCAGCCCGACCAGATCACGCTCCCTGTCGCGAGGTAACCGAGAAGTTGGCGCCGCGTCAAACACCTACTCCTCGCAGATCTCGCGGATCTGCTCCTGGATCAGCTCCCCTCCCCGAAACATCCGTTCCTTGACGCGCCTGCACCTCGGGTCGGCGGAGGCGAGCGGCTCGGCCTCAACCCGCACGACGCCATCGGTGGAGTCGTAGTACACGGGCTTGCCCGTCTCCGCCGCCTCACGCCCGGCCCGCGCGGCGATCTCGGCGACTTCCGGCGGTACCGGAGGTCCTTCTCCGCCGGATCGCGCCGCGATCGCGGCTTTCACGTCCGAGACCGCCTTTTGGTATTGGGGATTGTCCGGATCGGTAGCCAGGGCCTGCTCGAAGGCGGCGAGCGCTGCCCGATACTGGCCCTGGTCGTAGTGCTTGAGTCCGAGCCGGTAAGCCTCTCTGTCTGCGGTGGTGGCGGCGCACCCGATCAGCCAGAGACCTAACAGGAATAGGAGCGCAAGCCGCAGCGGGGGTGCAGCGAGGCAGAGTCTCAGCAGCCGCTCAACACCATCGGACCGGCGCGAAATCGCCATGTCGCCTCTCCGGCTGTCTCCCAGTGTACCACGCCGGCCACGGGGCCGGCGGCTGTGCCCCTGATGGCCTCAAGAGATAGGCGGCAGCGCGATCGCGGCCAGGAAACCCCAGGCCCACTTCCCACGGGATGACCTATAATGGTGGCATGCGCCAGGAGATCGCGCGTCTTCTCAAGCAGGCCGACCGGGATCTCGAAAACGCTCGCAAGAGCCTCACGATCCAAGCCTACGAGGTCTCGGCGTTCCTGGCGCAGCAGGCGGTCGAAAAGTACCTGAAGGGGGCGTGGGTTCTCCTCAAAAAGGAACCTGCCCCCCACACTCACTCGCTCACGGAGCTCGGCGACGGCGTGGGGATCCCGCCCGAGCTTCGGCGGCACCTCGCCGACCTCACCCCCGACTACACCGTGAGCCGCTATCCCAACGCAGCCAACGCCATCCCCTACGAGCTCTACGACGAGGCCACGGCCCGGGCCAAGGTGGAGCGCGCGGAAGAGGTCATCCGGTGGCTCAGGACGAGGATCCCAAAGTAGCCGCCTTCGTGCGCGACCACCTCCCCCGGCTCCGGGAGCGCTTCGCCCCCCTCCGGGTCATCCTCTTCGGCTCTCGAGCCCGCGGCGAGGCTCTCTCGACCAGCGATCTTGACCTGATCCTCATCTCGCCGTGCTTCGCCTCGGTGCCCTTCCTCGAGCGTCCTGTCAAGATCCTCGAAAGCCTCGGCTACCCCGGCGGGCTCGAGTTGCTCTGCTATACCCCCGAGGAGTTCGAGGCCAAGCGCGAGGAGATGGGCATAGTCCGCGTCGCCGTCATGGAAGGGATCGAGCTTTAGCGCGGACCTTCCTTCAATGGGCCATCTCGTCTTCCTCCCGCAACCGGCCGGCGGGCCAGCGCTTTTCCTCTGGGGGCGCGACCCTGGCCGGGCGGGCCCGGGAGTCGTCGAACGGCTGGCCGCCCTGGGGCGGCGCGGCACCGCCCGGGTGATCACTCCCCGTCCCTCGGTCGAGCGGATGAGCGGGTTGAGGATTCCGCTCTCGGACGGGGCCGCCGTCCTGGCGGGGCTCGCGGCCGCCGACCTCGACCGCATCCCGGCCTCGGTGGCAGCATGGAGTCTTGCGGCCAAGCTGGCGCTCGAGCTGATGGCGCGGGAACGGATCCTCCCGCATCCCCGCGCTGATCGAGGGGAAGCCGAGGCCCGGTGGGGCGTCTCCCTGTCCCTCCCCGATGACGCCGGGCGATTCACCCAGCTTGCGCGGGCCCTGCCCCCAGCAGCCCACGCCGTCCCCCTGGATGGCGAAGAACCCCCCCGCGCCCGTCGAGGCCGGAAGTCCCGGGACGGCGCTCGGGTCTGGGCTCCCGAAGCGCTCCTGACCGAGTTCCTGGACGCGACGGCGGATGCCCTGGTCAGGCAGGCAGCCGCGCGAACCCCGCTCCGGGCGCGCGCCGGAGAGCGGAGGGGGTGGGAAGGGCGGTTCGTCGCCGCGCTGACGGAGACAGACGCGTCGTTCCCGACCCAGGGATTCATCGAGCGGGCGCTCCTCGACGAGCTGGCCCGGTGGGCCGCCCCGGCGCGCGGGGTGCTCGCCGCGCAGACCCCTCGCCTCTGCTTCAAGCTCGACCCTCCCGGCGATGGAACGCGCGCCAGGGCTCGCGGCGCCTGGCGGCTCTTCTATTTCCTCCAGGCCCCGGACGACCCGAGCCTCCTCCTCCCCGCGGGACGGGTCTGGGCCTCGGCCGAGGAGCGCCTCACGTGGATGGATCGCACCTTCGCAGCGCCTCAGGAGCTGCTCCTCCGGGGGCTGGCCCAGGCGGCCCGGCTCTCCCCGCCGATCGAACGGAGCCTGGAGGCCCCGCGGCCGGAGTCCGCCACGCTGAGCGACGAGGAGGCGTGGCGCTTCCTCTCCGAGGCCGCGCCCCTCCTCGGCGAGGCCGGGTGCACGGTCCTCCTCCCGGCCGAGCTGTCCCCCGCCGGCCAGCGACGGCTCAGACTCAGGATGCAAGTGGGCGGCCGGGCCACCGGGGTCGCGGGCGCGGTGGCCACCGACGGCCGGCTGGCGCTGGACGCCCTGGTCGCCTATCGCTGGGAGGTGGCGCTCGGCGATCACCCCCTCTCCCCGGCGGAGTTCAAGGCCCTGGCGGCGCTCAAGCGACCGCTCGTCCGGTGGCGGGGGGAGTGGGTGGCCCTGGACCCGAATGAGATCGCCGAGACCCGGCGCCTTCTCGCAGAGGCAAAAGACGGCAGGCTTGCCGCGACCGAGGCCCTGGCCGCCGCGCTCAGAGGAACGCTCCCCCGCGAGGGGTTCCGGGTGCCGGTGGAGGTCGCTCCTGAAGGGCCGCTGGCCTCGGTGATCGAGCGGCTCAGGGCCGGGATCGAACCCGTCGCCCCTCCCCCCGACCTCGCGGGGACGCTCCGGACGTACCAGGAGCGGGGGCTGGCCTGGCTCGGCCTGATGGCGGGCCTCGGCCTCGGCGGCTGCCTGGCCGACGACATGGGGCTCGGCAAGACCATTCAGACCATCGCTTTCCTCCTCGCCCGGCGGGCAGGCCGGCCCGCCGATCCCCGCCCCGCGCTGGTCGTCTGCCCCACCTCCGTCGTCGGCAACTGGGAGCGGGAGCTGGCCCGCTTCGCCCCGACCCTCCCGCTCTTCCGCCACCACGGCCCCGAGCGGGCGCGAGGCGCCGAGGCCCTCCGGGAAGCGCCCCCGCATGCCGTGGTGGTCACCAGCTACGGCCTCTTGAGGCGCGACCAGGCCCTACTCGGCGAGATCGACTGGGCGGTGGCGGTCCTCGACGAGGCCCAGAACATCAAGAACGCCGCCTCCCGCCAAGCCCAGGCCGCTCGGGCCCTCCGGGCGTCCCATCGCTTCACCCTCACCGGGACCCCCGTGGAGAACCGGCTGGCCGAGCTCTGGTCCATCCTGGAGTTCTGCGCCCCCGGGCTCCTTGGTCCCCTCGAACGCTTCCGGCGGCAGTTCGCCATCCCCCTCACGCGCGAGCAGGCCACCCTCTACCAGGCTGTCGTAGACGAGACCATGGCGAAGATCGAGGCGGCCGAGGGGATCCAGCGCCGGGGGCTCGTCCTGGCGCTCCTGACCGCGCTCAAACAGATCTGCAACCACCCCGCCCACTACCTCCGCGAGCCGGGCCCCCTCCCCGGCCGCTCGGGGAAGCTCGACCGGCTGAGCGAGATGCTGGAGGAGACGGTGGCCGCGGGAGATTGCGCGCTCGTCTTCACGCAGTTCCGCGAGATGGGCGCGCGGCTGGTGCCTCACCTCGAACGGGCGCTGGAGCGCGAGATCCTCTTCCTCCACGGGGGCGTCCCCCGCGCGGCCCGCGACGCCATGGTCCACCGCTTCCAGGAGGATCGGACCGGGCCGCCGATCTTCGTCCTCTCCCTCAAGGCGGGCGGCACCGGGCTCAACCTGACGCGGGCCACCCGCGTCTTCCACTTCGATCGCTGGTGGAATCCCGCGGTGGAGGACCAGGCCACCGACCGGGCGCACCGGATCGGGCAGCGGTCCCTGGTCCAGGTCTACCGGCTCCTGACCGCGGGGACGGTGGAGGAGAAGATCGACGCCCTCCTGGCCGACAAGCGGGCCCTGGCCGATCGGATCGTGGGAGCCGGGGAGGCGTGGATCACCGAGCTGTCCGACCAGGAGTTGAGGCGGCTCCTCACCCTGTCTGGCGATGCCGTGGTCGAGGATGACGAGGAAGAGGCGGGCCGGCGCGCCGGGGCAGGTGCCGGGAGGAGGCGTCGCTGATGGGCCGGGGCTACTGGGGGTGGGGCTCCTATCCGTACTATCCGCCTGCGCCCCCCAAGCGCCCACCTCCTGAGCACGGGATCAAGGTCAAAAAGGTCGGCGCCACCTGGTGGGGGCAGCGCTGGATCGAGGCCCTGGAGCGGTTCGGCTACGCCTACTCGGCCCGGCTCGGGCGGGGACGGAGCTACGCGCGGCAGGGGCGCGTCCACGACCTCACCGTCAAGGACGGCGTGGTCGCGGCCCGCGTGACCGGTTCCCGCCCGACGCCCTACCTGGTAACGCTCCGCCCGGCGCCGCTCGGCGACCGCGTCTGGAAGGCGGCGATCAAGGCCATGGCCGCCCGCGCCGTCTTCGCCGCCCGCCTCCTCGCCGGCGAGATGCCCCGGGAGATCGACGAGGCGTTCCGGGCGAGCCGCGCCAGCCTCTTCCCCGCGCGGGAGAAGGACCTCGCCACGGCCTGCACCTGCCCGGACTGGGCCAACCCCTGCAAGCACGTGGCCGCGGTCCACTACGTCCTCGGCGAGGCCTTCGACCGCGACCCGTTCCTCCTCTTCGAGCTGCGCGGTCGCTCCAAAGCGGAGGTGCTGGCGGCGCTCCGCGGGCTCCGGTCCGCCTCGTCCGAGGTCCCGCCGGCCGCCGAGCCGGAAGAGGCCCCCGCCGGTGTCACGCTCAAGGGGATCGCGCCCGAGGGCTACGAGGCCTTCCGCGAGCCGGTAGACGCCCTGCGCTTCCACATCGGCGCCCCGGCGGCAGAGGGCGCCCTCCTCCGCCAGCTCGGCGCCCCGCCCTCCTGGCGGCTCCCCGAGACCCCGCGGGACCTTCTCCAGCCGTTCGTGGCCCGCGCCGCCGCCCTGGCCCGCGAGCTGGCCCTGGGCGCCTCGTCCGATGAAAGCGAGCCGACGCCCCCCGCGGCCTCGCCATCGCCCCGCCGGACGCCGCGTCCGGGCAGAAAGAACGAGGCCACCAAGGGATCGGCCGGACGCATCAAGTGGCGGTACCATGCGCTCCGCCGGGCATACCAGCGCGGGATTCGACGGGAGCGGGCTCTTCGGGTCATCCAGGAAGGTCAAATCATCGAGCAACGACCCCGGGCTAAGCCCTTCCCAAAGTATTTGCTGATGGCGATGGTGGAGCCAGACCGACCGCTCTATGTCTCCGTCGGTTACGACCGAGCCAGGGACTACCTCCATGTCATTACCGTCCACTGGTTCGATCCCCGCAAATGGGAGGACCCCTGGACACGGAAGCCGAAACCTCCTAAGCTAAGGAGGGAGAAGGAACCATGAAGACCAGAACCAAACTTCCTAAAGAGCGTTGCGCCGTTTGTGGTGGTCGGCTCCAGCGGACTACCATTACCCACGAGGAACGGCGTGGGACGAACCTCTATCTCTTCCAGAATGTGCCGGCTCAGGTGTGCACCGCCTGTGGAGAGATCTGGATCAAGGAGGCAACCCTCCAAGAGATCGACCGGCTCATTCGAGAGGGCGAACCCATCCAGAAGGTCGAGACTCCGGTCTACGACTTCGCCGCTGCTGGTATACAGTAAAGTTCCTTCGCCACACCTCATGGTTCGCCAGGATCCTCAAGCAGGCCAAGATCAGCCTGGCTGAGTTCCTGCGTCACGACCCATAGAGCGGGGCGAGGTCGTCGCTATGCCAGCGCGCAACCGGCTCACAGAACGGGCCAGAACAGCTCTTCGCTCTCAATCGTTTCAAAGCACTCCGAAAGGCTCAGGCCGGCGTACACAGTCCACCAGCGGTTCGTGTGCCGGAAGTACGCGAGGTTGAATCGACCGAGATCCGTGTATTCGAGGCGGGTGCTGCGCACGACAAAATCATCGGCCGGACGACCGCCTGGTGTACGGTACCTGGTGCAAAGGTAAAAGTACCGGCCCCGCCCTTCAGCAAACACCTCGATAGGGTAATTGAACGCGTGACGGCGGCGGCGCTCAAGGGGAACGCGCGGCTCAAATTTTCGAGAAAGGAGTTCGTTTGCTCGCTTCAATACCTCGCGCCTCATCGACTCGGGCACGTCGGCTGCCGTTCCATGCGCTTTCCGTCGCTGCGCCATACGAGTGTGGAACGTCTCGAGTCCGTCTAACGCGCGCGGTGAGCAGCCGCGGCGAGCGAATGCGAGCCAGCGGTCTGCTCTACTGCGAGGTTAGACGCCCGGTTGCCGCACGTCGTCCCGATCAGCCTTTCCCAGATTGCACTTCGAGCAGAGGGTCTGGAGATTCTCGAGCGCGGTCTCTCCGCTTCGGACGAACGGGACAACGTGGTCCACATGCAGCTCGACGGTAAGATCCGAGATGGGCGATCTACCACAGAACACGCAGCGGAAGCGGTCACGCTGATACACCTTCAATCGAAGGCCCGCTGGAACTTCTCTGGAAGCCCTCTTC
>JACPHL010000344.1 GCA_016188625.1 Candidatus Rokuibacteriota bacterium
CCCCTCGAGCTCGAGGGGGGAGACCGCGAACCCCTTATACTTTATCAGCTCCTTCCGCCGGGAGACCACCCGGAGCCGCCCCGCCTCGTCGAGGTAGCCGATGTCGCCGGTCCAGAGCCAGCCGTCGCGGAGGACGCGGGCGGTCTCCTCGGGGTTGCGCCAGTACCCCTTCATGACGTGGGAGCCGCGGATTAGGATCTCCCCGGGCTCGAAGGGGGGGAGCGGCCGGCCGGTCTCGGGGTCCACGATCCTGCGCTCCTCGCCGGGGACCCGGAAGCCCGAGATCGGGGCCTCGGTCATCCCGTAGCCGTTGGCGACGCGGATCCCGAGGAGCTTCTCGACCCTGGCCGCCACCTCAGGGGGGAGGGGAGCGCCGCCGGAGTTGATGTAGCGGACCGAGGAGAGGTCGTAATCGCGGAGGCGCGGGAACTGGCCCAGCTCGATCAGGACCGCGGTGGTGGCGTAGAAGAGGGTGACCCGACAGCGCTGGACGAGCTCGAGGCAGGTCTCGAGCCGGTAGCGCTCCAGGAGGAGCTGAGTGGCCCCCGCGGTGAGCGCGCCGCCGACCAGATTCAGGCCGTAGACGTGGCAGGCCGGGACGAAGATGAGCGAGACGTCGTCGCCGCGGACCTTGCCGGCCGCCAGGTACTGGTAGTGGCTCGCCACCAGGTTCTGGTGGGTGAGCATGACCCCCTTGGGCCGCCCGGTCGTCCCGCTGGAGTAGAGGATAGCGAAGATCTCCTCGGCGGGATCCCTCGGCGGCGAGGGAAGCGGCTCGCCGGAGGCGAGAAGGGTCTCCCAGGGCAGGGCGTCGGCGGCCTCCCCGACCACGACGACCTGCTCGAGGGCCCCCAGCTCGTGCCGGATCGGCCGGATCCGCTCCCAGCTCTCCGCCTCCAGGGCGGCGACCCGCGCCCCCGAGTGGTCGAGGTGGTCGCGCGCCTCCTCGGCCTTGTAGGAGGCGTTCATCGGGACCGCGATCGCCCCGATCCGGCTCGCGGCGTAGAGGCCGAGCACGTACTCGGGGCGGTTCCTGAGCCCGAGGATGAGACGGTCGCCCGGCTGGACGCCGAGCCGGTGGAGGCCGAGGGCGACCCGCTCCCCCTGCTCGAGCAGCTCCCGGTAGCTCCACGGCCGGTCGCGGAAGATCAGGGCGGGCTTGTCGGGGACCCGCGCGGCCGAGGCCCGGAGGAGCTCGTGCCAGGCCACGCGGGGGAACTCGAAGGCCGGCGTTTCGGAGGCTCGGCGCTCCACGACGCCAGGAATACCCGAAGGGCGCGCCCCGGGTCAAGGGGAATTCCGGCGCTTGACGCCGGGGAAACCCCTGTGGTAGAAGGGCGAAGTCGCGGAATCTTCCCAAAGGAGGACCGCCCCGTGGAGCTCGTGACCGAGACCGTGACCCTCGCCACGCCCGACGGGAGCATGCCGGCGTACCAGTGCCGGCCCGCCGCCGAGGGGAGCTACCCCGCCCTCGTCGTCGTCATGGAGGCCTTCGGGCTGAACCCGCACATCAAGAAGGTCGCCGAGCGCTTCGCCGGGGAGGGGTACGCGACCATCGCCCCGGATCTCTACCACCGCTTCGGGAGCCCCATCGTCCCCTACGACGACATCCAGACGGCGATCGGCTACCTCAACCAGCTCCGGGACGGGCCGGTCATGGCCGAGATCGGGGCCGTCCTCGCCCACCTCAGGGCCCAGCCCTTCGTCGGCGAAGCGCCGGTCGGGATCACGGGCTTCTGCATGGGGGGGCGCGTCGCCTTCCTGGCGGCCTGCCACTACCCCGAGATCCGGGCCGCCGTCCCCTTCTACGGCGGCGGGATCGCGGCCGACTCTCCGAAGGCGCCCATCAACCAGGCCGAGAAGATCGCCTGCCCCCTCCTGCTCTTCTTCGGCGAGACCGATCCCCTGATCCCCCTGGAGCAGGTGAAGCGGATCGAGGAGACCCTGGGCCGGCTCGGCAAGCGCTTCGAGCTCAAGGTCTACCCAGGCGCGGGGCACGGCTTCTTCTGCGACGAGCGCGGCGCCTACCACCCCGAGGCCGCCCGCGACGCCTGGACCCGGGCCGTGGCCTTCCTCGAGGCCCACCTGAAGCGGCACGGCGCCGCCTCCTGACCGCCCGGTGCCCCGGCTGGTCATCGTGCGCCAGGACAGACCTTCACTCTATGAGTATTTCAAGACCTATACGGAAAAACCCGGAGAGATAGCGGTGATTTCGGACCGGCGGATCGGGGAGCGGCGTCAACAGCCCGATCCCGTGCCGTTCGAGCGCCGGCGCCGTCAGCGGCGCACGCCTCTCAGCCCTCACCAGGAGCAAGAGCTCGAGGAGATGTGGTTCAGGATCGTCGAGATTTGAGGACGACACCGTCGCCCGACCTCGCCTTGACTTTCCGCGGATCGTGTGATGAGATAAGAGCTTACTGAATCTTGAGGGAGGCCGATCAACTTTGGAAGCGGTGATCGCGAGCGGCGGCAAACAGTACCGGGTGAAGGAGGGACAGGTCATCCGGGTGGAGCGGCTCCCTGGCGAGAAGGGGGCCACGGTGGAGTTCCGGGAGGTGCGCTACCTGAAGGGGGAGGGCGAGCCGATCGTGGACGCGGGGCGGCTGACGAAGGCCCGCGTCCTCGGCCAGGTGCTCACCCAGGGGAAGGCCCGGAAGGTGCTCGTGGTCAAGTTCAAGCGCCGGAAGAACTACCGGCGGCGGAAGGGGCATCGGCAGGCCTTCACCGCCGTCAGGATCACGAAGATCGAGGTCGCCTAGCATGGCACACAAAAAGGGAGTCGGCAGCTCACGCAACGGGCGGGACAGCCAGTCCAAGCGGCTCGGGGTCAAGCGCTTCGGCGGCCAGTGGGTCTCGGCCGGGTCGATCCTGGTCCGCCAGCGGGGGACCCGCTTCCGCCCCGGCACCAACGTCGGCCTCGGGCGGGACGATACCCTCTTCGCCAAGGTCACGGGCCAGGTCCGCTTCGAGCAGCGCGGGGATCACCGCTACGTGAGCGTGCTGGCCGGGTCCGCGTAGGCCCGCGAGGCCCGTGCGCGACCGCTGTCCTGCCCGTCCCGTCCCCGCCGATGTTCGTCGATGAGGTCGAGGTCTTCGTCAAGGCCGGGGACGGGGGCCGGGGCTGCGTGAGCTTCCGCCGCGAGAAGTTCGTTCCCCGCGGCGGCCCGGACGGCGGCGACGGCGGCGCGGGGGGGAGCGTGCTCCTCGAGGCCGATCCCAACCTCGGCACCCTCCTGGACTTCCACTTCAAGCGCCACTACCGGGCCCGCCGGGGCGAGCACGGCCGGGGGAGCGACCAGCACGGGGCGACCGCCCCGGACGTCCTCCTCAGGGTCCCCGTCGGGACCGTCGTCCGCGAGCGGGACTCGGGCCAGCTCCTCGGCGACCTCACCCGGCCGGGCCAGCGCCTGGTCGTGGTCCGCGGCGGCCGGGGCGGGCGCGGGAACGCCGCCTTCGCTACCTCGACGCGTCGGGCCCCCAGGATCGCCCAGCCGGGCGGAGCAGGGGAGGAGCGTCGGCTCCGGCTCGAGCTGAAGCTCCTGGCCGACGTCGGGCTGGTCGGGTTCCCCAACGCGGGGAAGTCCACGCTGATCTCCCGGCTCTCCGCCGCCCGCCCGAAGATCGCCCCGTACCCCTTCACGACCCTGGCCCCGCACCTCGGCCTGGTCCGGATCGACGAACGGCAGAGCTTCGTCCTCGCCGACCTCCCGGGCCTCGTCCCCGGCGCGCATGCGGGGAAAGGGCTCGGGCTTCGCTTCCTCCGCCACATCGAGCGGACCCGCGTCCTCGTCCACCTCCTGGACCTCGACCCCGCCACCGGGCGCGACCCGGTGGAGGACTACCGCGCCCTCCTCGGCGAGCTCCGGGCCTACTCCCCGCTCCTGGCCGAGCGCGCCCAGCTCGTCGCCGCCAACAAGGTGGACCTCCCCGGCACCCCGGCCCGGCTCCGCGCGGTCGAGCGCTTCTGCGCGAGGGCCGGCCTCGACTGCTACCCGATCTCGGCCCTGACCGGCGAGGGGCTCTCCGCGCTTCTCGGGGCCCTCGCCGCCCTCCTCAGGCGGGAGCCGCGGGCCCGGGCGGTCGGATGACCCACCTGCCTGTCCCTGTCGCCACCCAACCGCGGCCCCGGGCGGTGGGGGGGGTTGGGGGAGGAGCGACGCCGCTCCCCCCCAAGGTGGACCAGTGACCCGGCGGCCCCTGTCGGTCCGGCGGCTCGTGGTCAAGGTCGGGAGCGGCCTGATCGCGACCCCGGGGACCGGGCTCGAGCCCGAGCGGATCGCGGCCCTCGCGGTCGAGATCGCCGGGGTGGCCGGGCCGGCGGAGGTCGTGGTGGTCTCCTCGGGGGCGATCGCCGCCGGGGCGGCCCGGCTCGGGCTCCGCCGCCGGCCGCGCTCCATCCCCGAGAAGCAGGCCGCCGCGGCAGCGGGCCAGGCCGCCCTCATGTGGCACTACGAGCAGGCCTTCGCCGCCCACGGCCTCCGGGTCGCGCAGGTCCTCCTCACCCAGGAGGACATCAGCCATCGCCCGCGCTACCTCAACGCCCGGAACACCCTGCTCACGCTCCTCGCGCACCGGCTCCTCCCCATCGTCAACGAGAACGACACCGTGGCGGTGGAGGAGATCAAGGTCGGGGACAACGACAACCTCTCCGCCCTCGTGGCCCACCTGGTGGACGCGGACCTCCTGGTGCTCCTCTCCGACACCGACGGGCTCTACACGGGCGATCCCCGTCGGGACCCCGCCGCCCGCCGGATCGACGTGGTGGAGGCGATCACGCCGGAGATGGAGCGCCTGGCCGGGCTCACCGAGGGGCCGCTCGGCACGGGCGGGATGCTCACCAAGCTCGAGGCCGCCCAGAAGGCGACCGCCGCCGGGGTCGCCATGGTCATCGCCGACGGGCGGGCGCCGGGGGTCCTCCGGGCGGTCCTGGCCGGGGAGCCGGTGGGGACCTACTTCCGCCCGCGGGCCGACCGGCTCGCCGCGCGCAAGCGCTGGATCGCCTTCGCCTCCCCGCCCCAGGGGCTCCTCCACGTGGACGCGGGCGCGCACCGGGCCCTGGTGGCGGGCGGCAAGAGCCTGCTCCCCTCGGGGGTCGTCAAGGTCGAGGGGGAGTTCTCGGCCGGCGACGCGGTCGGGCTCGTGGACCCGGAGGGCCGCGAGTTCGCCCGCGGGGTCGTGAGCTACGACGCCCGCGAGGTGGCGCTCCTGCGCGGGGCGAAGACGGCGGAGATCGAGCGGATCCTGGGCTACAGGGTGCTGGACGAGATCATCCATCGGGACAACCTGGTGCTGTTTTGAGGCGCGGGAGGAGAGGGCGATGACGGTGCGCGAGCTGGTGGAACACAAGGCCCGGGCGGCGAAGGCGGCCTCCCGGGCGCTCGCCCTCGCCACCGCGCGGGCCAAGCAGGAGGCCCTGCTCCAGATGGCGCGGGTGGTGGAGGAGAGGCGGGACGCCCTCCTGGAGGCCAACCGGGCGGACCTCGAGCGGGCGCGCGGCCGGGGCCACCCCCGGGCCTTCCTGGACCGTCTCACCCTCACCGAGAGCCGGATCGAGGAGATGGCCCACGGCCTCCGCCAGGTGGCGGCCCTCCCGGACCCGGTGGGCGAGGTCGTCCGGATGTGGCGCCGGCCCAACGGGATGGAGGTCGGGAAGGTCCGGGTTCCCCTCGGGGTCATCGGCTTCATCTACGAGTCCCGCCCCAACGTGACCGCGGACGCCGCCGGCCTCTGCCTGAAGTCCGGCAACGCCTGCGTCCTCCGGGGCGGGAGCGAGGCCATCGAGTCCAACACGCACCTGGCCGCCATCCTGGCCAAGGCGGTGGAGAAGGCCGGGTTGCCACCCGAGGCCCTCCAGTTCATCGAGGTCCCCGACCGCGAGGCCGTCGAGGTCCTCCTGACCCTCGACCGCTACGTGGACCTCCTCGTCCCGCGGGGCGGCGAGGCCTTCGTCCGCCACGTCGCCGAGCGCGCCACCATCCCCGTGCTCAAGCACGACAAGGGGCTCTGCCACGTCTACGTGGACGAGTCGGCCGACCCGGCCATGGCCCTCGAGATCAGCGTGAACGCCAAGGTCCAGCGCCCGGGGGTCTGCAACGCCATGGAGACCCTCCTCGTCCACCAGGCCATCGCCCCGGCCTTCCTGCCTCCCCTGGCAGGCCGGCTCCGGGAGGCCGGGGTGGAGATCCGGGGGTGCCCCAGGACGCGGGCCCTCGTCCCCGACGCCGCGGCCGCGACGGAGGAGGACTGGGCGACCGAGTACCTCGATCTGATCCTCGCCATCCGGGTGGTGGACGACCTCGAGGCGGCGCTGGCGCACATCCAGGAGCACGGCTCCGGGCTGGCCGAGGCGATCGTGACCTCCTCCTACGCCCGGGCCCGCCGCTTCCTCCAGGAGGTGGACGCCGCCTGCGTCCTGGTCAACGCCTCCACCCGGCTCGTGGACGGCCAGCAGTTCGGGATGGGGGCGGAGCTGGGGATCTCGACCTCGAAGCTCCACGCCCGCGGCCCGGTCGGGGTGGAGGAGCTGACGACGACCAAGTTCGTCGTCCTCGGCTCCGGCCAGGTGCGGGAGTAGGGCGGGATGGCCGGGCCGCGCATCGGGGTCCTCGGCGGCACCTTCAACCCGGTCCACCTCGGCCACCTCCTCATCGCGGAGGAGTTCCGGGAGCGGCTCGCCCTGGATCGCGTCCTGTTCGTCCCCGCCGCCGCCCCGCCCCACAAGGGGGACCGCCGGCTCGCGGACCCGCTCCACCGCTACGCCATGGTCGCCCTCGCCGTCGCCGATCACCCGGCCTTCGCCGTCTCCGACCTCGAATTCCGCCGTCCCGGCCCCTCCTACTCCGCGGTGACCCTGGAGCTCCTGGCGGGGGAGCTCTCGGGGAGCCTCCTCTACTTCCTCATGGGCTCGGACACCTTCCTCGACCTCCCGGCCTGGCGCACCCCGGAGCGGCTGACGACCTGGGCGACGGTGGCGGTCGCCCACCGGGGCGGGGTGAGCTTCGATCCGGCCTCGCCCGCCGCGGCCGCCGTGCTGGCCCGCCTCGGCCGCCCGGCCTGGCGGCGGGTCCCGCCCGAGCCGTGGAGCGCCATCCCGCCCGGCGAGGTCATCCTGGTCGAGACCGCCTCGCTCCCCGTCTCGGCGCGGGAGATCCGGCGCCGGGTGGCCGAGGGGCGGTCGGTCCGGTTCCTCGTCCCCCCCGCGGTGGCGGACTACATCGCGGCCCACCACCTCTACGCGGACCCGGAGCGGTGAAGACCGGCCCCGCCGCCGAGCGGAAGGCGCGCCTCGGGGCGCAGGCCGCCCTGGCCAGGAAGGCCGAGGAGCTCCTGGTCCTGAACCTGGAGGGCCTCTCCACCATCGCCGACTACTTCCTCCTTTGCTGCGGGACCTCCACGACCCAGATCACGGCGATCGCCGAGGCGATCGAGGGGACCCTCAAGGCGGAAGGCTCCCTCCCCCTCCACCGCGAGGGCGTCCCCGAGAGCGGCTGGATCCTCCTCGACTACGGCGACGTGGTGATGCACGTCTTCCTCGAGGAGACCCGCCGCTTCTACGCCCTGGAGCACCTCTGGGGCGACGCCCCCGCGCTCTCCCTGGAGGGGATCGGCTAAAATCGGAGGGGGGCTCTGCCCCCCTTCCGAAACCTCCCCCCAGAAGTGGCGCCGGCGAAGCCGGCGCTCGGAGTGGACCGTTCATCCGCGAGCCGAGGGTCGAGAGCGCGCGAGCCGCATCGGCGTTACCCCGGCTGGCTCCCAGGGAAATCGAGGGGGGCTGCCGCCCCCCAAGGACCCCACTCGGGGACGTTCCTGGGCCAGCCCGTTGGGGGTTGATTTCGCCAAAAAGCCGTGGTAAGGTGTGCCCTTAAATCGAGGGTCGAATCCTCCAGAAGGGGAGGCGAGGGTCGCCATGAAGAAGATGGCCAAGGACCGGTTGTCCTACTTCCGCAAGAGGCTCCTCGACAAGCAGCGGCAGCTGATGGAGGAGGTCGGTCGGAGCGCCCTCTACGGCAAGGGCCAGGAGGACGACTCCATCAAGGACCTCGGTGACCAGGCGGCCACCGCGTACACCCGTGAGTTCCTCTTCGAGCTGGGCAACGGCGACCGTCGTCTGCTCAAGGAGGTGACCACCGCCCTCCGCAAGATCGAGGAGGGAGGGTACGGGGAGTGCGAGCGGTGCGGAGAGCCGATCGCCAAGAAGCGGCTGGAAGCGCTCCCCTTCGCGCGGTACTGCATCGACTGCCAGCGTCTCGTCGAGGAGGAGGAGCGGAGCGCCGCCGGGTAGCCCGGTGCGGTCGCGGCTGGCCTTCCTCGCCGTTCTGGGCTTCGCCGCGCTCGTCACCTCTCTGACCCTCCTCAACCCCCACCGCGTCACCCTCCGCCTCACCCCGGGCCTCTCCCTCGAGCCGCCCTTGATCGCCGTGGTGCTGGGGGCCTTCGTCATCGGCGCCGCGATCTCCGTCCTGCTCTCCCTGATCCGGGACCTCGGGCGCACCGTGGCCGAGTGGCGGGCCGGGGAGCGGGCGGCCGAGCTGGAATCCGTCGAGCGCCTCTATCACGACGGGGTGGCGGCCCTCCTCAGGGGGGAGACCGATCGGGCCGGGGATCTCTTCCGGGCGATCCTCCGGCGCGAGCCCTCCCACCGGGAGGCCCTGATCCACCTCGGCGACCTGGCCCACCGCGCCGGGCGCTACGGGGAGGCCCTGGGGCACCACCAGAAGGCGGTGGAGCTGCGGGAGGACGTCCCCGGGCTCCTCACCCTCGTCGAGGACCTCCGGCTCCTCGGGCGCCCGGCCGAGGCGCTGGTCGCCCTCGAGCGCGCCCTCGCGCGGGAGCGCTCGCCCGCCCTCCTCGCTGCCCTCCGCGATCTGGCGGTAGAGGAGCGGCAGTGGGCGGCGGCGCTCCGGGCCCAGCAGGAGCTGGTCCGGCTCGCCCGGGACCCCGAGGCCCGGCGCGCCGAGCACGCCTGGCTGGCCGCGCTCCACTACGAGACCGGCAAGGCGCTCCTGGCCGCGGGGCAGGCCGCCGAGGCCGCGGGCGCCCTGCGCGAGGCCCTCAAGGCCGACCGGGGCTTCGCCCCGGCCTCGCTGGCGCTGGCGGAGGCCTACGAGCGATCGGGCGATCACCGCGAGGCGGTGCGGACCCTGGAGCGCGCCGTGGAGCATCACCCCGCCGTGCCGCTGCTCCAGCGGCTCGAGGCCCACTACCGCGAGGCGGGCCGCCCCAGCCGGATGATCGAGCTCTACCAGGACGCCCTCGCCCGCTACCCCGGCGACCTGGCGTTGGGGTTCCACCTGGCGCGGGTCTACTACGAGCTCGGGATGCTGGACGAGGCGGCCGACCAGTTCCAGAAGGCGGAGGTGCAGGCCCCGGCCCTCCCGGCGGTCCACGGCTACCTCGCCCTCATCGCCGCCCAGCGGGGGGAGCCGACCGCGCTGCTGGCCGAGGCCCGCCGGGCCCTCCAGGAGGCCGGCGCCCTCGCGCTCCCCCACCGCTGCCAGGCCTGCCAGGCAGGCCACGCGGGCTGGGTGGACCGCTGCCCCGCCTGCGGGCGCTGGAACGCCGTCGTCCCGTCCCCGTAGGCCGCTCGGCCCCCAGGGCGGCCATGATCGCCTGGCTCGCGCCGCTCCTCGACCTCGTCTTCCCGCCCCTCTGCCCTCTCTGCGAGCGCCGCGTGGACCGCCACGGCCACGATCCGCTCTGCGCCGGCTGCTGGGCGGCGCTCCCGCGGCTTCGGCCCCCCTTCTGCGCCCGCTGCGGCCGCCCCGTCCCGGGGCTCCCCCCCGCGGAGGTCTGCGAGGCCTGCCGCCGCGCCCCGCCGCCCTTCGCCTACGCCCGGGCGGTCGCCGCGTACCGGGACGGGATGCGCGAGGCGATCCACCAGCTCAAGTTCCGGGGGCGCGTCGCCCTCGCCCGCCCCCTGGGCGACCTCCTGGCCGAGGAGGGGGGCGCCGGCGTGCCGGTGGAGGCGATCGACGGGATCGTCCCGGTCCCCCTCCACCCCCGCCGTCTGGCCGAGCGCGGGTTCAACCAGGCCGAGCTCCTGGCGGCCCGGCTCGCCAGGCGCTGGCGACGCCCGCTCCTCACCAGGCTCCTCGTCAGGACGCGCCCCACCCGCCCCCAGAGCGAGCTGGACGAGGCCGAGCGCCGGCGGAACGTGACGGGGGCCTTCCGGGCCCGCGATCCCGCGGCCGCCGCCGGCCGCCACCTCCTCGTGGTGGACGACGTCCTCACGACCGGCTCCACCCTCGGCGAGTGCAGCCGCGTGCTCCTGGCCGCGGGGGCGCGGGCCGTGGGGGTGCTCGCGCTCGCGCGCGTCGAGTGAGCGCGAGGCGATTGACCCCCTCGTCGCGGGCCGATATAATGATCTGTCGGCATTTTTCGTCGCGTCTCGCCTGGTCGTGAACCCGACGCTCGAGGAAGGGGGACGGCGATGTCTGTGCGGGTTGGGATCAACGGATTCGGACGGATCGGCCGCATCTTCTTCCGCTCCGCGCTCGGCTCGGGGCTCGAGCTGGCGGCCGTCAACGACCTCTCCGACGCCAAGACCCTGGCCCACCTGCTCAAGTACGACTCGGTCCACGGCACCCTGCCGGCGGAGGTGGTCCCGAAGGGCGAGGCCTTCTTCGTGGACGGCAAGGAGGTCAAGGTCTTCTCGACCAAGGACCCGGCCCAGCTCCCCTGGAAGGACCTCGGGGTGGACATCGTGGTCGAGTCCACGGGGATCTTCCGGGATCGCGCGGGCGCGGGCAAGCACCTCCAGGCCGGGGCCCGCAAGGTGGTGATCACCGCCCCCGCTAAGGACCCCGACGTCACCATGGTCCTGGGCGTCAACGAGCGGGAGTACGACCCGGCCCGGCACCACATCGTCTCCAACGCCTCCTGCACCACCAACTGCCTGGCGACCGTGGCCAAGGTCCTCCTCGACCGCTTCGGCATCCGGCGGGGCTTCGCCTCCACGGTCCACGCCTACACCAACGACCAGCCGGTCCTCGACTTCCCCCACAAGGACCTGCGCCGGGCCCGGGCCGCGGGGCTCTCCATGATCCCCACCACCACCGGGGCGGCCACGGCCGTCGGCCTGGTCCTCCCCCGGCTCAAGGGGAAGCTGGACGGGCTCGCCATCCGGGTCCCGACCGCCAACGTCTCGGTGATCGACCTGGTGGCCGAGCTCGAGCGCCCGCCCGCCGGCGTGGAGGCGATCGCCGGGGCGTTCCAGGAGGCGGCGGCGGGGCCGCTCAAGGGGATCCTGGCCTACTCGGATCTGCCGCTGGTCTCGATCGACTACAACGGCGACTCCCACTCCGCCATCGTGGACGGCCCCACCCTGGCGCTCATCGACGGGCTCGCGAAGGTCCTGGCCTGGTACGACAACGAGTGGGGCTACTCCTGCCGGGTCCGCGACCTGGTCCTCTACATGGCGAAGTCCCTCTAGGGCCGATGCGGGGCGCCGCGGGTGGGCGGTGGCGATGCCCTGGGCGCCCGCAGCGGCGTGGGGCCCGGAGCGCGGCGGTGAGGGGGTCCAAAGGGATCCGGCGATGGCGAAGCGGAGCATCGAGGAGGTCGAGATCGCGGGGAAGCGCGTCTTCCTCCGGGTAGACTTCAACGTGCCGCTCGCCGATGGGCAGGTGACGGACGATGCCCGCCTGGTCGCCGTCCTCCCCACCCTCGCCTACGCCCGGGGCGCGGGGGCGCGGGTGATCCTGGCCTCCCACCTCGGGCGGCCCAAGGGCAAGCCCGATCCGAAGTACTCCCTGGCCCCGGTCGCCCGGCACCTCGGGACCGCCCTGGGGCAGGAGGTCCCCCTGGCCCCCGACTGCGTCGGCCCCGAGGTGGAGGCCCGCGCCCAGGCCCTGGCGGCGGGAGAGCTCCTCCTCCTCGAGAACCTGCGCTTCCACCCGGGGGAGGAGGCCAACGATCCGGCCTTCGCCCGATCCCTCGCGGCCCTGGCGGACCTCTACGTCAACGACGCCTTCGCGGCCGCCCACCGGGCGCACGCCTCCACCGAGGGGATCACCCGCTACCTCCGCCCGGCCGTGGCCGGGCTTCTCATGCGGCGCGAGCTCGAGATCCTCGCCAGGATCGTCGAGGCCCCGGACCGCCCCCTGGTCGCCATCCTGGGGGGCGCCAAGGTCTCCGACAAGCTCAAGTTGGTCCAGAGCCTCCTCACGCGGGTCCAGCGGCTCCTGATCGGCGGCGGGATGGCCTTCACCTTCCTCAAGGCGAAGGGGTACGAGGTGGGTAAGTCGCTCCTGGACGAGGAGAAGGTGGAGATGTGCGCCGGCGCCATGCAGCGGGCCAAGGAGCGCAACATCCCCCTCATTCTGCCCACCGACATCGTGGTGGCCGACGCCCTCGCGCCCGATGCGCACACCCGGGTCGTGCGGGCGGACCAGATCCCGGCGGATTGGGTCGGCGTTGACGTGGGGCCCGAGACCATTCGCATCTTCGAGGACGC
>JACPHL010000050.1 GCA_016188625.1 Candidatus Rokuibacteriota bacterium
ATACTCGAAGGGGGGCTCCACCCCCCTCCGAGCCTCCCCCCGGGAGGTTGCGCCGGCAAAGCCGGCGCTCGGAGCGGACTAGCCATCCGCGTGCCGAGGTCGGGAGCGCATAGGGTCCAGAGCGCGTGAGCGCACAGCGTTACTTGGACGGGCCCATAGGGGAGATGCCGCGTCGGCGGATCGGGTCCCTCATCGGGGTCGTCCTCCTCCTCATCTCCGGGTGCGCCGCCCTCGGCGTCCGCCCGACCGATCCCCTGAGCGCCGAGGAGCGCAACGACCTCGGGGTCGCCTATCAGGCCCGCGGGGAGCTGGACCTGGCGATCCGCGAGTACCGCCGCGCCCTGGCCCTTCGCCCCGGTTGGCCCCAGGCCCTGGTCAACCTGGGCAACGCCCACCTCGACCGGGGGGAGGTGGAGGAGGCCATCACCGCTTACGAGCAGGCCCTGGCCTCGGCCCCGGAGGACCCGGCGATCCTCAACAACCTCGCCTGGGCCTTCCTCCAGCATCCCACCCGCTGGCCGCACGCTGAGCCGCTGATCCGCCGGGCCCTGGCGCGGACCCCGCCCCCCCGGGCGTACTACCTCGACACCCTCGGGGTGGTGCATCTCCGGAAGGGGGAGGCGGCCGAGGCCCTGGCCACCTTTCGCGAGGCCCTCGGGGACCCGGCCCTCCGGGACGATCCACGCACCCACGGGGTGATCTTCCTCCACGCCGGGGACGCCCATCGCGCCCTCGGGGACGAGGCCCGGGCCCGGGCGTGCTACCGCGAGGCTCTGGCGCGCGACCCCGACGGTCCCGGCGGGCGGCCGGCGCGGGCGCGGCTCGGCGATGCGCCCGAAGGCGGGGTTGGTCCCGTCGCCGGGGTGTGCTAACATGAGGCGCCGGTTGGAGAATTCGATGGGGCCTCCTCGCGCATTGGTCGCCTCCCGGGCGCCGAGCATCTTCTCGGCCCGCTGGTTTGAGCTCCTCTTGGGCGGGCTGGGTGTGCTCCTGATCACCGTGCTCGTCGTCCCCTACCTGGTGGTGCGCGGCATGCGGCCGGTTACGAGCGCGGTCGTCCTCGAGCCGTCCTCGGCTCGGGAGGCCGTCCCGCCCACACCCGACACCGGGGCGCAGCCGGCGGTCCCGGCGACTCCGGTCGTCCCGGCCGGAGCGGGCGAGCCGGCCGCGCCCGGGGCCGGCGCGTACCGGATCCAGGTGGGCGCGTTCGCCGAGCCGGCGGACGCCGAACGGCTCGCGACCCGCCTCGCCGGCGAGGGTCTGGCGGTCTCCCGGGAGACGGTGCGGGAGCCGAGGTGGCGGTATCGGCTCCTCGTCGGCGCCCAGGACGACGGCCCGGCCCTGCGCGAGCGGCTCCGGGCCTTCGGGCTCGAGCCCGAGCCGCGGGCCGAGGGGGTGGGCGTGGGCGGGCTGTTCCCCCTCCGGAGGGCGGTCGAGCGCTCCCGGCAGCTCGCCGCGCTGGGGTTCGAGGTCCGCCTCGCCCGGGAGACCACCGAGGTCGCGCGCCACCTCGTAGAGGTCGGCGGCTTCGAGACCCGCGAGGCGGCCGAGCGGGCCAGGCGCGGGCTGGCGGCCCGGGGGCTCGACGGGGTCGTGGTCCCCGAGGAACCGTAGTGTCCCAGCCCCGGCCGCTGGTGGTCCTGGTCACGACGGCCTCGGCCGAGGAGGCCGAGACGATCGCCAAGGCGGTGGTGGGGGAGCGCCTGGCGGCCTGCGCGAACCTCGTCCCCGGGGTCCGCTCGATCTTCTTCTGGGAGGGCGGCCTCCGGGACGAGGCGGAGACCCTCCTGATCCTCAAGAGCCGGGAGGATCGGTTCCCCGAGCTGGAGGCGCGGGTCCGCTCGCTCCACTCCTACACGGTGCCGGAGATCATCGCCCTGCCGCTTTCGGCGGGGCACCGGCCCTACCTGGACTGGCTGAACGAGGCCGTTCCTCCGAAGGGAGGTGATCCCTCTGACCAAGAATGACCTGATCAACGCGGTGGCCGGGCACGGACTCTCCAAGCGTCAGTCGGCGGCGGTAGTCGAGGCGATCTTCGACACGATGATCCAGGCCTTCGCGCAGGGGCACGACGTGAAGGTCGTGGGCTTCGGCCACTTCCGGGTCCGGAAGAAGACGTCGCGCAAGGGACGGAACCCGCAGACGGGGCAGGAGATCGAGATCACGGCGCGCAGGGTGCTGACCTTCAAGCCCTCGAAGGGCCTCAAGCTCCAGGTCAACCAGTAGAGGCCCGGATGAAGGCGGAGATCCCCAACAAGTTGTTCTACAAGATCGGGGAGGTCTCCGCCCTGACCGGGGTGCAGCCCTACGTCCTGCGCTACTGGGAGTCCGAGTTCAAGCTCCTCCGTCCCAAGAAGAACCGGGCAGGCCAGCGGGTCTACCGCCGGCCGGACCTCGACCTAGTGATGCGGATCAAGCAGCTCCTCTACGAGGAGCGCCTGACCCTGGAGGGGGCCAAGAAGCGGCTCCGGCAGGACGTCAAGGGGCGGGGACAGCAGCTGGAGCTGGAGATCCAGGAGGGGCCCTGGGGCGACCTCCTCCGCCGCGTGCGGACCCGGCTGGAGGGGATGCGGCAGATCCTGAAGGGGGATCGGAGCCGACATTCCCCTTGAATGTCCCGGCCGTTCGCGGTACGCTAGACGATCGGTCCGGGGCGTGGCGCAGCCTGGTAGCGCACTGGCATGGGGGGCCAGGGGTCGCTGGTTCAAATCCAGTCGCCCCGACCATTTCACTCGTTGACTCGCGGGGGCGGACCTCGGGTCTGCTCCTTTTTTTCCGAGGCTAGGGAGGGAGATGGGCAGGGGACGGCCGAGCATCCTCGTCTCCAACGACGACGGGATCCACGCCCCGGGCCTGACGGCCCTGGCCAAGGCCCTCGCCGGGCTCGGCGCGGTCTACGTGGTGGCGCCGGACCGGGAGCGGAGCACGGTGGGGCATGCCCTCACCCTCCACCGCCCCCTCCGGGTCGAGCGCCTCGGCGCGC
>JACPHL010000051.1:0-1531 GCA_016188625.1 Candidatus Rokuibacteriota bacterium
GGAGCGCCTCGAGGCCATCGAGGCGCCGCTCGCGCGGGAGCGCGGCGGTGTCGGCGACAGTGTCGGCGGCCCGCGCCAGGAGGTAGGCGAGCCCGATCGGCTGGCGGAGGGGACGGGGGAGGATCGCCAGAGAGAGATAGAAGGAGCGGCTGACCCCCCGGAGGATGTCGCGGAAGAGGTCGGGCCCGGACGCCATGGCCGGGTCGGTCCAGGTGTCAGTCGAGGTCGATGGGGCGGGGCGGCGGGGGGGTGTCCTTGGCCCGCTTGAGCCCCTCCTGGAACTTCCGCGCCAGGAGCTTTTCCTTCCCCTTCTCGGCTTCCGCCGCCTCCTTGAAGCGCGCCTCCCGGCGAGCCGCCTCCCCGTGGACGGCCTTGACCGCCTCCCCGAGGTCCCCGGCCGGGCCGGTCTTGGGCGGCGGCTCGTGGTGGACGACGGCCCGGAGGCCCCCGTCCACGGTCAGGCGCGCCCGGCAGAGGGGGCAGGTCACCTCGAAGGAGCTCTCACCCTTGGCCATGGCCCTTCTCTACCACGGCCACCCGGGGGATGCAAGGGGCCGGCCGGGGGGGTGGCTCAGGCGGGGAGGCGGGTGATGGGGCGGGTGACGGCGCGGGAGAAGGTGCAGTTGGGGATGACGGCGGAGTGCTTGCCGGGCCCGCCGGCGACGATGACCAGGATCTCCTCGGGCGCCGGGACGATGGGGAGGAGGGCGTCGTCGTCCGCCGTGGCGTTCATCCAGTCGGGCCAGTCGTGGATCCCCCACATCCCGCCGAGCTTGAGCCTGCCGAAGGGGAGTCGGGCTCGCTCCCAGAGGAAGGCCTTGACGTCGGCCTTGGCGAGCCCGCTCCGGGCGATGGTGGCCGCGTGCTCGGGACCCAGGGCGGCGAGGACCTGGCTCTGGGAGAAGTACCACTTCACGTTGGAGCCGAGGGTGGCCATGGTGTCGGCGACGACGGTCAGGATCCCCGCGGCGGTCCGGCTCACGTGGTCGTTGACGTTGTGGGGGTTCTCGCCGCCGAAGACGGTGACCGCGCTCTGGGCGGGATCGAGGCCGTGCTCGACGTGGAGCGGCGCCCAGGGGCTCTCGGCCTCGTTCTCGGCGATGCAGTAGGTGTATTTCGAGGGCTGCCCCTGGGTCGCCATGTCCCCGGCCCCCGGCCAGGCCCCGCCGAGGTTCATCAGGATCAGCCGGATCGCCCGCCCGATGGTGGCGTTCGGCCGCCACCCCGGCCCGAAGACCCCCGCCCCGGCGTTCATACCGATCGCCTGCACGATCGGGCCGTTGACGATCAGGAGCGGGGCGACCGGGTGGGTCGTGGCCTGGACCCCGTAAAGGTTGAAGGCCGGGTCGAGCATCGCCTCGACCGCCGCCACGATTACCGGGAAGTACTCCGGCAGGCAGCCCGCCATCACGGCGTTGACGGCGAGCTTCTCCAGGGTCGCCTCGTGCCAGGCCGGCGGGATCCTGCCTGTGACTTCGTCGGGCTCGCCCCGGACCCCCCGGAGCATCGCCGCGACGCGCTCCGGCGTCGG
>JACPHL010000051.1:1575-4341 GCA_016188625.1 Candidatus Rokuibacteriota bacterium
ACCCGCTCGGGCGTGGGGGGGACGATGGGGAGGCCGTCCGACCAGCGCCGCTCGAGGAAGTAGGCGTTGACGGCCTCGGGGGAGTCCTCGAGCTCGATGACCTCCGAGGCGAAGCGCGGCTCCATCAGCCTTGGAGGGTGGCCTCGAGATGGCGGAGCGCCTCTTCGGCCTTCCCCTGAACGCGCTCGGGCGGCTCGCCGCCGAGGGGGTGCTCGATCACCAGCAGCGGGAGCGCGCCCGTCCCGAGGGCGCGGGCCGCCTGCGCGGCCAGCTCACGGAAGGCCGTGGTGGCCACCACCGCGGCTGGCACCCCCGCCCGCCCCAGCTCGACCCCGTCGTGGACACTCCACGACGTGCACGACCCTCAGTCGGCCGAGCCGGTGATGACGACGTCGGCGCTCCGGGCCAGGTCGGCCAGGAGGTCCGGCGGCGCGGGCGTCGAGGCGTTGGCCTTGCGGCAGTAGACGAGGCTTCTGACCCCGTGGCGCTCCCGGAGGAGCTCGCCGAGCCGGCCGAGGAGCAGATCGGCGTTGGCCTTGGTGTTGTCCAGGAGGCCGATGGTCTTGCCGCGGAGGTCGGCGGGGAGCGGAGGCAGAGTCGTCTCGCCGACCTTGCCGACCCCGGCGGGGCTCAGGACCTTGATGGTGCCCATGGCGCCTCTCTACTTAGCACGCGCCGCGATGCCGGTCAAGGGCGGGACCCGCCAGATACGGCCGCGCTGCAGAGAACGCAAGCCCCGCGGACGCCAGGAGCGGCAATCTGCCCTTATTGGGTCTGACGCCTATTGACACGCCGCAGGCACCGACCTAGAATCCCCTCGTCCAGAACCCACCTGTCCGACCCTCAGGGGAGGCGGGCATGCCTCTGGCTCGGGTCCCCGGACAACCCTTCGACGTCCACGCTGGTCAGGGTGCTGATCGGCGAGGGCGTTCGTCTGATGGTCCATCCGCGTTCCGCTTGCCGGGTCGAGCATCGCCTCGCCCGCCGCCTGACTGCGCTCGAGCCAGCCGCCAGGTGGCGGCAGGAACTTTTCCCTCAGCGTCCCACCTTTGCGCGGTCCCCCAGGTGCCGGTCTCCCCTACTGCAGCCAGACGTATTGGTGCTAACCCTTCGCTCATCAAGGAGCCAGCCATGCGACGCACGAGCCTGATCATCGCGGTAACCCTGGCGGTGGGGATGATGGCGCTTTGGCCTGCGGAACTCGTCGCCCAGGAGGTGGGACAGAGCAAGGAGTTAAGCCCCGGTCGTGTACGGATGAACCTCGGTGAGGTCCCCGCCAACGTTCCGGGCTTTGAGAAGGTCCGGATCGTTGAGGACACGGCACAGCCCGGCGCGGCATGGTCGACCCCTCCGACGGGGATGCCTTCCCCTATGTTTTGCACCCTTAAAAAGGGTGAGATCACGGTGACGATGGAGGACGGTAAGGAAGTCAGGTACAAGGCAGGGGACAGCTGGGTGTGCCCGGTCGGAATGAAGACCAGCGCGAAGAGCACCGGGACCGAGCCGTCCGTGATGCGGATGCACCATCTCCTCCGGCCTGGAGACAAATAAAGAAGACACAGGTTACCGAACAGATACTCCACGAGCGTCGGGGCGACCCCTCGGCGCTCGTGGCGTTTGAAGTGAGGAGGTGGGGTATACTGGCGGCATGGCCGAGCTGGACAACGCCTTCTCCTGGTCCCGCTCCCGCGACCACCTCTTCAACGACTGCCGGCGGAAGTACTTCTACCACTACTACGGGAGCTGGAGTGGGTGGGAGGCGGACGCCCCCGAGGAGGTCCGCCGCCTCTACGTCCTGAAGCAGCTCACCTCGCGCCAGGCCTGGGCCGGGCGGCTCGTCCACGAGGGGGTGGAGTGGGTCCTCCGGGCCCTCCGGGAGGGGCGCGAGCAGCTGCCGGAGGCCTGGCTCGTCGAGGAGTTCGTCCAGCGGATGCGCCGGGAGTGGCGCTTCTCCCGCGACCGCCGCTACCGGGAGGCCCCGAAGGGGACGGCCCTCTTCGAGCACGAGTACGGCGTCGAGGTGGCGCCCCGGGAGTGGCAGATCCTCCGGGACCACATCGTCCGCTGCCTCCGGAACTTCTACCGCCTGCCGCTCCTCGCCGAGATCCGCCGGACCCCGCCCGAGCGCTGGATCCTCATCGAGGAGATCCGCGCCTTCGAGTTCGAGGGGACCCCCGTCTACGCGGCCCCGGACTTCGGCTACTGGACCGCCGAAGAGCGGCTGGCCCTGGTGGACTGGAAGACCGGGGGCGCGGACCCGGACGCGAGCGCCCTTCAGCTCGGCGGCTACGCGCTGTATGCCCGCGAGGTCCTCGAGGTGGAGCCGGCGCGCGTGGACCTCCTCGAGGTCAACCTCCGCGAGCCCTCCGTCTTCCGCCACCCCTGGGACGGCGGCCGCCTCCAGGAGGTGACCGAGCAGCTCCGCCTCTCGATCCGGGGGATGAAGGCCTGGCTCCGCGACCCCGAGGCCAACGTGGCGGTCCTCGAGGACTTCGAGCGGACCGAGGACCTCCGCCTCTGCCGCGGCTGTAACTTCCGCGCCGTCTGCCGCCCCGAGCTCTGAGCGACGACGCGATCCCGGGCGCGGGCGGGTGACCCCACCGGGCCCTTCGGCCCCGCGGGGATCTCGGTCCGATGGCCCTCCGGGGTACCCGAGCGGGAGGCATCGGTCCCTCGCTCCACACGCTCCGCGGCGCGCCCGCCAGTGGCTCGCCGGCCGGGGCCCCTCCTCCTTCGTTCTGAGCCCGTGAGCCGGCTTCCCCACCC
>JACPHL010000052.1 GCA_016188625.1 Candidatus Rokuibacteriota bacterium
AGGAGGCGGAAGGCGGGCGGGCTGTCAGACGAACGCCCCCGCGGGCCATCACCATGGCCCACGGAGGCGCCGGGATATTGTCCGGGGATCTTCCCCAGGAGCATCAGGACCTCCCTTCAGAGGTCCGGACAAAGAACGACAGCAGCTCTGTAGCACGAAAGGGGGGGAGGGTCAATAGGGCAAAATGCTTCGTTTTCGTGGGTCGGCCGCCAGCGCGGGTGGAACCTAGACGAGGGGGTCGTAGGCGAAGTACTGCCCCGAGGTCTCCAGGGGGACGAGGTGGCGGCCCAGCGTCCCCGGGAAGACCTCGGCCAGGCGCTCCGGCGTCCACCCCTCGGCGTGGTGGATCGAGCGGGTCGGGCGCGGCTGGGAGAAGACGAAGATCTCCTTCCCCCGGACCCCGAAGATCTGGCCCGAGACCCCCTGGGCCGCCTCCGAGGCGAGGTAGACCGCGAGGGGGGCGATGTGGGCCGGCGACATCTTCTGGAACTTCTCGAGCCGCGCCTTCTCCTCGGGGGTCTCGGCGGGGATGGTGCCGACCATGCGGGTCCACGCGAACGGCGAGATGCAGTTGGCGGTGACGTTGTAGCGCGCCATGTCCAGGGCGGTGACCCGGGTCAGTCCCACGATCCCCATCTTGGCCGCGGCGTAGTTGGCCTGGCCGATGTTCCCGATCAGCCCTGAGGTGGAGGTCATGTTGATGACCCTCCCCCAGCGCTGCACCTTGAAGTGGGGCGCCGCGGCGCGCGTCACGGCGAAGGTCCCCTTGAGGTGGACGGCGATGACGGCGTCCCACTCCTCCTCGGTCATGTTGAAGAGCATCCGGTCGCGGAGGATCCCCGCGTTGTTGACCACGATGTCGATCCGACCGAAGGCGTCGAGCGCCGCCTGGACGATCTTCTGGCCGCCCGCCATGGAGGCGACCGAGTCGTAGTTGGCCAGGGCCTGGCCGCCGACGGTCTCGATCTCCCGGACCACCTCGGCGGCTGGAGTGGCCTCCGCCCCCGTCCCGTCCTCGCGCCCGCCGACGTCGTTGACCACCACCCGAGCCCCGGCCCGCGCCATCTGGAGCGCGATCTCCCGGCCGATCCCCCGGCCGGCGCCCGTCACCACCGCCACCCTGTCCTTGAGGAGCATGGTCCGCATCGCCTCCGTGAAGCTATCCGACGAGGTCGGGGGTCCGAAGCAAGGGGGGCGAGGAGCGAATCCGGGAGGGATTCACCGACGAGAGGAACCGCTCAGGGGACGACCTGGATCCCGCCGAGCGGGTCCTCTTCCACGATCTCGCCGATCAGGGCCGCCTCGGCGAGCCCGCGGGCGTGGAGGGCCGCCAGGAGCGCCTCGCCGCGGGGAGTGGCGATGAGGAGCCCGCCCGAGGTCTGGGCGTCCGCCAGGACGGTCCGGGTCGTCTCGTCGATCCCGGGGTCCCACTGGACCACCCCCCGGACGGCCCGGGCGTTGCGCTTCGTCCCGCCGGGGACGAACCCGGCCGCGGCCAGCTCGCGGACCTCGAGGAAGACGGGGACCTGCCCCGCCCGGATCCGGGCCCGGACCTTGGAGGCCGCGGTCACCTCGCGCAGGTGGCCGAGGAGGCCGAAGCCGGTCACGTCGGTGACCGCGTGGGCCCCCACCTCGGCGGTGGCCTCGGCGGCGTCGCGGTTCAGCGCCGCCATGGTCCGGGTCGCGGCCTCGACGGCGCGCGGCGGGGCCGCGCCCTTCTTGATCGCCGTGGAGATGATCCCGGTCCCGATCGGCTTGGTCAGGACGAGCCGGTCCCCCACCCGCGCCCCCACGTTCTTCCAGACCCGGTCGGGGTGGACGAGCCCCACTACCGCGTAGCCGATCTTGGGCTCCTGGTCGTCGATGGTGTGGCCGCCGACCACGCTCACCCCGGCTTCCTGTCCCTTCTCGGCGCCGCCCCGCAGGATCTCCCCGAGGAGCGCCAGGGGGAGCCGATCGCGGGGGAAGCCGACGATGGAGAGCATCGCCACCGGCCGCCCCCCCATCGCGTAGACATCCGAGAGGGAGTTGGCCGCGGCTATCTGGCCGAAGGCGTAGGGGTCGTCCACGATGGGGGTGAAGTAGTCCACCGTAAGGACGAGCGCCAGCTCGTCGCTCAGGCGGTAGACGGCCGCGTCGTCCGCGGTCTCGGTCCCCACCAGGACGTTGGGGTCCGCGACGGGCGGGAGCCCGCGCAGCACCTGGGCCAGGTCCTCCGGACCCAGCTTGCAGGCTCAGCCGGCGCCGTGGCTCAGCGTGGTCAGCCGAACGGTCTCGGTCTCCATGGCATCCATTATACGTCAAGCCGGCTCTCCGCGCGCCGCCTCGAGGGCCCGGATCAGCGCGGCCCCGAGGACGAAGACGACGGCGGAGTAGTAGATCCACATGAACAGGGCCACCAGCACCCCGAGCGACCCATAGATCTCGCTGTAGACCCCCAGGCTCAGGATGTACCAGCGGAAGAGCTGCTTGGCCAGCTCCCAGAGGACGGCCGTGAGGAACCCGGAGATCAGGACGAACCGCCAGGGGGGGCGCCGGGCCGGGACGTAGCGGTAGAGCAGGCAGAACATCGGGGTGTCGAGAACGACCACCAGCCCCAGCTCGGCCCATTCGAGGACCGCGCCCAGGGTCTCGGCCTGCCGGAGGAAGAGGAGGAAGGCCTTCATCCAGGCGAAGACCGCCGTCGCCGCCATGGAGAGGAAGAAGAGGAGGGTGATGAGGAGGAGCATCCAGAGGTCGAAGGCCACGCCGTGCAGGAACCCCCGCCCCTTCGGGATGCCGAGGATTCGGTTCAGGACCAGGCGGAGGGCGGCGAAGAGCTGGCTGGCGAAGAGGAGGAAGATCCCGGTCCCGAGCAGCCCGGTGACGCGCCGGGCCCGGACGACCTGGAGGAGGACCTCCTCGAGCTCGACCCGGTAGACGGGGAGGTGCTCGGTGAGCTGGGCGACCACGTCCTCGACCGCCCGCTCATCCGTGAGGAGGAAGCCCGCGGCCGCCACCAGGAGGAAGGCCAGGGGGACGACGCAGATGATGACGTAGAAGGAGATCCCGGCGGCGAGGAAGAACCCCTCCGCCCGGTAGAACCCGCTCAGGGTCCCGCGGAGGACGCGGGCCAGGGCGGCCATCATCCCGACCCGGCGGGCGACCCGCGGCCCGGTCGGCGCCTCACCAGAGGCTGCGGACGAGGCCGCCGTCCACCTGAAGGGTCACGCCGGTGACGTACGAGGCGCGCTCCGAGGCCAGGAAGACCACCACGTGGGCGACCTCCTCGGGCTCGCCGATCCGCCCCAGCGGAACGGCAGCCACGTCCCGCTTCAGGAACTCCTCGAAGGGGAGCCCGGCCTGCCGGGCCCGGTGCTCCATGACGCCGCGGGAGCGGCCGGTGAGGATCCGGCCGGGGCCGACCGTGTTGATGGTGATCCCGTCCCGCCCTAGCTCTCCGGCGAGGGTCTTGGCGAGCCCGACCACCCCCGGGCGGATGGCGTTGCTCAGGAGGAGGCCGTCGATCGGCTGCTTCACCGAGGTGGACTGGATGTTGATGATCCGCCCCCACCGCCGCGCCCGCATGTGGGGGAGCGCCTCGCGGATCAGCCGGACGGTCGAGAGGAGGTTCAGCTCGAAGGCGGCCCGAAAGGCCTCGTCCGTCATCTGGTCGAAGGGGCCGGGCGGCGGCCCGCCCGCGTTGGTGACCAGGACATCGAGCCGTCCGAAGGCCCGCACCGCCGCCTCGACCAGGGCCTTGACGTCCTCCGCGCGGGTCACGTCGGCCGGGAACGCCAGGACCTCGGCCCCGGTCTTCGCCCGGATCTCCTCCGCGGCCGTCTCGAGGTCGGCCCGGGTCCGGGCGCAGATGGCCACTCGCGCCCCCTCGGCCGCCAGCCCGAGCGCGCACGCCCGGCCGATCCCCTTCGAGGCCGCGGCGACCAGCGCCCCCCTCCCCTTGAGCCCCAGCTCCACCTCACCCGCCCTCGCGGGTCCCGGATCGCGCCATGTCTCTCAGCGGTGACCGGCCCGGAGCCGGCCGAGCAGGGGGACCTCGGCGATCTTCTCCTCGGTCAGCGTCTCCCAGTAGATCCCCTTGGGTCGCGGGTACACCGGGGTCAGCCGATTCGGCCCGTCTGGGGTCACGACCCAGTCCACCGGGATGTCGTGGGGGCACATCTCGATCGCCTGGGGGATGAGCTGGAGGGAGTGGACGGTGGTCACGAGCGCCGTCCCGGGGCCCACCCGGCCGGCCTCGGAGAGGAGCCCGTACTCGAGGTCCGAGAACCCGCCCCCCTTGCCGACCCGCGCGCCCTCGCCGTTGACGGCCACGGAGCCGCAGACGATCAGGTCCACCTTGGGGACCTCCTCCAGGGGTACGCGGCGGCCGAGGCGATCGGCCCCCTTGATGCTCGCGGCCTGGGCGATCTGCTTGCCGAGCCGGGCCGGGTCCAGCTCGATGAAGCACTCGAGGGTCCTCAGGCGGGGGACCGCCATGTAGACGACCTTCCCCTCCTTGAGGGCCATCCGCCGCACCGGGAGCTGGGGGGCGTCCGGGTTGATCTTCACCACCCGGGCCTTCCGCCACGCCGGCAGGGACTGGAGCCCCAGCGCCGCCCGCTCCGCCCCCACGAAGTTCGGGATGCGCCCGCGGGTCCCGGGGAAGCGGGCGACCCCCTGGACCTCCATGGTGCGCCAGACCATCTCCCGGACGTCGGCCTTGGTCATCGCTTGAGGCTGACGCTCACCCCGTCGCGGAGCGGCAGGATGACGGTGGACAGCTCCTGGGATCCGTAGAGCAGCCGCGTGTACGCCTGGATCCCCCGGGTGGCGGCGTCCGCGGCGGGACGGACGACCGCGCCGCTCCAGAGCATGTTGTCGGTGATCAGGAGCCCGCCTGCGCGGAGGCGGGGGAGGAGCTTCGGGAAGGCCTCCGGGTAGGACTCCTTGTCGATGTCCATGAAGATGATGTCGAAGGGGCCGGGGTGGCGCTCCACCAGCTCCAGGGCCTCGCCGACCTCGAAGGTGATCCGCTGGCGGATGCCCCCGCGGGCGAAGAACTGCCGGGCGCGCCGGGCGTTCTCCTCGGAGTACTCGGTGCAGACGATCTCCCCGTCCGGTGGCAGGCCCCGCGCGAACCAGTACGCCGAGTAGCCGTAGCCGGAGCCCAGCTCGAGGATCCGGCGCGCCCCGACCGCGAGGGCGAGGAGGGTGAGGAGGCGCCCGACGAGCGGGCCGACGATGGGGAAGCTCCGGGACTCGGCGAGAACCTCCATCTCCTTGAGGACCGGGTCCGGGTCGGGGGCGAGGCCCTTGAGGTACTCCTCGATGGCGGGGTGGACGATCTCGAGGGAAGGTCGCGCCGTCACCCCTCCTATCTAATACAAACCCTCCGCGTTCGCAAGAGGCTTTGGCCGGGGAAGCACCGCCTCTACCTCATGCGCGCGGCGCCGCGACCCAGCCAGCTAGCACCGGCGTCGGGGATCCTCCCCTTTTCTTCTTGATCACCTTATAATACCGCCAAGGTATGACCCGAAAGGAGCTGACCATGGAAACTGAGCTGCTCGAGCGCGATCCCAAGCTGGCCGAGATCGTGCGGCGGCTGGTCCGCGCATACCAGCCCGAGCGCATCTACCTGTTCGGCTCCGTCGCCCGCGGCGAGGGCGGGCCCGACAGCGACTACGACCTGCTCGTGGTGGTTCCGGACGACGCGCCGCCGGAACGGAAGGACAGCAAGCTGGCCTACCGGGTCCTGTGGGGCACCGGGACGGCCGCGGACGTGATCGTCTGGGAAAAGACACGCTTTGAGCGGCGGACCCGCGTGGTCTGCTCCTTGCCCGGGACCGTGCTTCGCGAGGGCAAGTTGCTCTATTGCGCATGACCCTGAGCTGGTGGCCGA
>JACPHL010000341.1 GCA_016188625.1 Candidatus Rokuibacteriota bacterium
GTCCTCGCCCGCCTGGGGGACGCCTCGGTGGAGGCGGCCGTGCGGGCCGAGGTCCGGGAGCTCACGGCGCGCTTCCCCCTCTACCCCGAGCGCCTCGCCTAGCGATGGGCGGAACCCCCCTCCGAGGTTTCAGATGAAGTGCCCCTTCTGCGGCCACACGGAGGACAAGGTCGTGGACTCCCGCGTCGGGCGGAACGGGGAGTTCATCCGCCGCCGCCGCGAGTGTCTCCAGTGCAGCCGCCGCTACACCACCTACGAGTACGTCGAGGACGTCCTCCCCATGGTGGTGAAGCGCGACGGCCGGCGGGAGCCCTTCGACCGCCAGAAGCTCCGGAACTCCATCCTGAAGGCCTGCGAGAAGCGCTCCGTGGGGGTCCAGGCGGTGGACGACATCGTCCTGGACATCGAGGCCCGGCTCCACGAGCGGGCCGACAAGGAGATCTCGAGCCTCGAGCTCGGCGATATGGTCATGGAGCACCTCCAGCGCCTGGACCAGGTCGCCTACGTCCGCTTCGCCTCCGTGTACCGGCAGTTCAAGGACATCGCCCAGTTCATGGACGAGGTGAAGGGGCTTCTGAAGACCCAGGAGAAGAAAGGGCGGAAGGCCAAGGTCAAGCCCTGACGGCCGCCCTCCCCGGCCGACCCCGCCGGTCAGGCGGCCGGGAGCGGATGGGCCATTGACAGGCCCGGGGGGAAGTGATAGGGTGGCCGAAATCTGCACCCTCCCGGCGCTGCCCGGGTTGGCCCGCATGCGAGATCCTGAGGGGAGGGTTTAATGGCGCGGAAATTCAAGAAGATCGCCTTCGTCGAGCCGAAGTCTACCCACCTCCACGTCTACAGCCGCGTCTGCATCCCCCGCCTGGGCTCGGTCCTGCTCGGGACCATCATGCGCAACAAGGGTTACGATGTCCGCGTCTACATCGAAGACATCGCCCCCATCGACATGGCCGAGGTGATGAGCGCCGACTTCGTCGGGATCTCGACCCTCACCTCGACCGCCCCCCAATCCTACCGCCTGGCCGACCAGGTGCGGGCCGCGGGGATCCCCGTGGCCATCGGCGGCACCCACGTCACCTTCCTCCCCGACGAGGCCCTCCAGCACGCCGACTTCGTCATCCGGGGGGAGGGGGAGTTCGCCTTCCAGGAGCTGATCGACGCCCTGGAGCGGGGCGGGTCCTACGAGGGGATCCAGAACCCCTCCTTCGTGAAGGACGGCCGGAGCGTCCACGTCCCGGAGCGGCCCAAGATCGCGAACCTGGACGTGAACCCCATCCCGGACTACGCCCTCATCACGGGGTGGAAGCCGGGCGGGGTGGTCTCCATCGCCACCTCCCGGGGCTGCCCCTTCTCGTGCACCTTCGGCTCCGTCCCCGGGATGTACGGCCACGCCTTCCGGACCCACACCATCGACCGGGTCCTGGAGGAGCTGCGCCTCCACCGCGACGCCGCCTACGTCTTCTTCGCCGACGACATCTTCACGGCCAACAAGAAGCGGGTGAAGGAGCTCCTCTCCCGGATGATCGCCGAAGGCCTCGCCCCCGAGTGGGGGGCCCAGGTCCGGACCGAGACCGTGGACGACCCCGAGCTGCTCCGGCTCATGCGGGACTCGGGCTGCTTCAACGTCTACGTCGGCTTCGAGTCGATCAACCCGCGGACCCTGAAGCTCTTCCAGAAGAAGCAGGACCTGGACAAGATCAACCGGGCCATCGACCGCTTCCACGCCCACAACATCCGCATCCACGGGATGTTCGTGGTCGGCTCGGACGAGGACGACGTCGAGACCGTCTACGCCACGGCCGAGTTCGCCAAGCGGCGGGAGATCGACTCGGTCCAGTTCATGATCCTGACCCCCATCCCCGGCTCCCCGGACTGGGAGACCCTCTACGACCGGGGCGCCAAGTACGTCATCAACACCGACTGGAGCGTCTACGATGGTCACCACGTCGTCCACCAGCCCCGCCGCATCTCCCCCTACGAGCTCCAGAAGGCGGCCATCGACGCCATGGCGAAGTTCTACTCCTGGCCGATGATCGTGAAGAGCGCCCTGAAGCGGGATAAGAAGGACAAGTACTACGCCGTGATCCGCTACTGGGGCAAGAAGATGATCCGGGAGTGGTGGCGGCAGAACGCCGACTACGTGGAGTCGCTCCGGCAGGAGCTCTACAGCGAGGCCCAGCGCCTCCGGGCCCCGAGCTGGCGGCGGGTCGGGATGCCCGAGGCCTTCCTGCGGGACAAGGTGGGGAGCCTCCTCAAGACCTTCCTCGGCGAGCTCGGGGTCCAGGTGGTCCCGGTCCCCGAGGAGGAGGCCGAGGCCCAGCCGCGGTGGCGGCAGACCTTCGACTGCCTCATCATGCCCATGGTCAAGCGGGCGGTGCAGGGGAGGGAGGAGCTCACCCAGCACCTGGCCGCCTTCCAGTCCCGGCTCGCCTCCCAGCTCGACAGGCTCCCCCAGATCCCCTTCCCCCTCGGGGAGGAGCCCGGCCCGATCTTCGAGCCCTTCTGCAAGGTGGGCCTCATCTTCACCTCGAACATCCAGCGGATCCGCGAGGCCTACCGGAAGGCGGGGGTCGTCGAGGGGCTCTGGGAGCCCGCCTAGCAATTCGGAGGGGGGTTACACCCCCCTTCCGAACCTCCCCCCAAGGTGGCGCGGGCGAAGCCCGCGCTCGGATCGGGCCACCTAATCCGCGAGCCGAGAGTCAGGGAAGA
>JACPHL010000342.1 GCA_016188625.1 Candidatus Rokuibacteriota bacterium
AACCTGGCGGCCGCCTTCGCGCGCGAGGGGCACCGGGTCGGGGTCCTCGATGCCGACATCAACGGCCCCTCCATCGCGAAGATGCTCGGGGTGCGGGGCCAGACCCTCCGGGTCACCGGCGACGGCGTCGTCCCGGCCGTCGCCGCGCAGGGGATCCGGGTGATCTCCATGGATCTGCTCCTCCCCTCGGACGCGACCCCCGTCACCTGGGATGCCCCGACGCAGGCCGAGGCGTTCACCTGGCGCGGGACGATGGAGGCCAACGCCCTCCGCGAGTTCCTCACCGACACCGCCTGGGGCGACCTCGATCTCCTCCTCGCGGACCTCCCGCCGGGGACCGACCGGATCCCGACCATCGCCGGCCTCCTCCCCGACCTCACCGGCACCCTCATCGTCACCATCCCCTCGGAGGTCTCCCAGCTCGTGGTGCGGAAATCGATCGCCATGGCCCAGGAGGTGAAGACGCCGGTCCTCGGGCTGGTCGAGAACATGGCCGGGTACGTCTGCCCGCACTGCGGGGGCCTGGGCGAGCTGTTCCACGGCCCCGGCGGGGAGCGGCTCGCCGCCGAGGCCGGGATCCCGTTCCTCGGGCGGATCCCCTTCGACCCGCGCATCGCGGCGGCCGGGGACCGGGGCGCGGCCTTCCTGGCCGAGGAGGCCGGGAGCCCCGCCGGCCGCGCCCTGGCGGAGCTGGCGGGCAGGATCCTGGCGACCCTCCACCGCGCGGGTGCGTCATGAGGACCCTGCTCGCTCTGCCCTCGGGACTGGCGCTCCTCCTCCCCTGATCCCTCCACCCTCACCGTCGTCGGCCCGTCCGCTCCTCGCCCTGGCGCTGGCCGGGGCCGTTCTCCTCCCCATGCCCCTCCTGCTCTCGCCCTGGCACCTGATCGAGCTCTCCTACGCCCTGGTGTACGCCATCGCCTGCCTCGGCCTGAACCTCCTTTTCGGGACCACCGGGCTCCTCTCCCTCGGGCACGCCGCCTACTTCGGGATCGGCGCCTACGCGGGCGGCTTCCTCCACTACTTCGGACCCCTCACCTCGCTCGAGGCCTACCTCCTCGCCGGCGTCGTCGGCTCGACCGCCCTCGCGGCCGTCCTGGGGTTCCTCTGCGTCAGGGCCGTGAGGATCCAGTTCACCATCCTGACCCTGGCCCTCGCCCAGATCGTCTACTCGCTCTTCATCACCGGGGCCGCATTTCGGCTGTTCGGCGGCCTCGGGAAGGGGCTCTACTTCCTCTACGAGGGCGGCCTCTACATCCCGCGCTTCACCATCCTCGGGAGCGAGTTCCCCCCCGAGGAGTTCATCCCGGTCCTCTATCACGTGATCCTGGTCGCGTTCCTCCTCTCCACCTGGACGTTATGGCGGATCAGCCGCTCCCCCTTCGGGGTGGCCCTCCGGGCGATCCGGGACAATGAGACCCGGGCCGCGTTGATCGGCCTCCGCCTCCGGCGCTACCGGTGGTGCGCCTTCCTCATCTCCGGGGCCTTCATGGGCCTCGCGGGCGGCCTCTGGGGCCATCTGGACCGGCAGATCACCCCCGAGCAGGTCAACTGGCTCTTCTCGGCCAGACTCGTCCTGGCGACGGTGCTCGGCGGGACCCGGCACTTCGTCGGCCCCATCCTCGGGGCCTTCGCCTTCGTGATCCTCCACGACATCGCCCTGCGCTGGACGGGGCACCGGGAGGTGGTGCTCGGGCTTCTGCTCATCGCGGTGGTCTTCGCCTTCCCGGGCGGCATCGCCGGCAGCGCCGCCGGCCTCCTCGCCCGGACGAGGGGAGGGAGCCGGTGAGGACGGCCCGGCGGATCTCGCGGAGAATTTCGGCTTGACAGGGCCGCTAAACTGTTACATGTTGTAGCAGTATGACGGAGCGTCCCACGATGGTCTTCAGGCCGAACGCGAAGGGGCTCCGGAAGGTCTTCGGGGAGCTCGAGGCCGAGATCATGGAGGCGATCTGGCGCCGGGGCCGCGCGACGGTCCAGGAGGTCTGGCAGGAGCTCCGGAGGGACCGGGAGATCGCCTACGCCACGGTGAAGACCGTGATGGGTCGCCTGGCCGACAAGGGGCACCTCCGCCGGCGGACCCAGGAGCGGGCCCATACCTTCGAGCCGACCCGGACGCGCGAGGCGTTCCTCCGCGAGGTGAGCGAGGAGGTGCTCGCCGGGCTCTTCGCGGACTTCGGCGAGCCGGTCCTGGCCCAGCTCGTCGCCTCGGGGGGAGACCCCGCCGTCCTCGAGCGGCTCCAGGCCCTCATCGCCGCGCGCCGGGGCCGAGGCAGGCGACCGTGAGCCTCCACCCTCCTTCGCGCTACGCCTGGGGTTCGCTGGGCGCCCTCGCGGCTCTGGCCCTCGTCCTGATCTGGGGCGTCTCCGCGACCCTTCAGGGGGCGGTCGCGCTCTCGGAACGGGCGCTCCCTCGACCGCTCGTGGACGCCTGCCTCCTCTTCCTCGAGGAGACCGGCGGCCCGGTGTGGGGATTCGTGGCCGCACGACCCCTCTCCGCCCTGGCCGGCGGCCTGGTGGTGTCCTCCTTCGGCTGGGCCGCCCTCCGCCTGGCCGCCGCCCTCCTGGCGAACCATCGGGTCGCCCGGCGCTTCTCCCGGGTGACCGGCCAGGTGCCGGCGTTAGACCGTGCCCTGAGGCATCTCCCCCAGGTCTCCCGAGGGCGCCTCCGTCTCCTCCCGTCCGATGCGGGCCAGGCCTTCACCCTCGGGATCTGGCGGCCGAGGATCTTTCTCACCGCCGGGCTGATCGACAGCCTCTCGGAGGAGGAGCTTCGCGCCGTGCTGCTCCACGAAGCCGCCCACCTCAAGGCTCGGGATCCCTTCCGGCTGGCCGTCGTCCGCTTCCTGACCGATGCCCTCTGGTTCATCCCCCTGGCCCGGACGCTCAGGGAGACCTTCCTCCGCATGGCTGAGCTGGAGGCCGACCAGACCGCGTTGACAGCGGGCGGAGAGGCGGTGGAGCTGGCCTCCGCTATCGTCAAGACCGCGCAGGCCAAGGTCGGCCCTGTGCCGGCCGTGTCCCCCGCCCTGGACAGCCCGAGCTTCCTCGAGGAGCGGGTGGAGCGGCTCCTCGGGCTCCGGCAGGAGGTTTCCGTGGGGTTCCCCTGGCGGCGGACGCTCGCCAGCGGGGGCGTGGCCGCGGCGCTCGTCCTCTTCCTCTTCGGCGCGGGCGTGTTCCCCGCCGCTCCGCCGCCGGCCGTGACGTTGGGAGCCAGGCCGATGATGACCATGCCCATGATGCCGGGGTGC
>JACPHL010000338.1 GCA_016188625.1 Candidatus Rokuibacteriota bacterium
CCCAACGCCAGTTGGGCCCGCGAGGCTAACCCCCCGCCCAAGGGGATTCCAAGGGGGCTCGCCCCCTTGGGCCTTGGGGTGACAGCGAGCGGAGCGAGCGCCAGAGGGGCGGAGCCCCTATGGGGAGCGCCTTGAGGCCGGAGGCCCCGAGGCGCGACGGGATGGGGGGGCCAGCGGCGACGCCCGAGCGAGCTGGCCCGTCGAGGCGAGGAGGTTGAGCGAAGGCGGGGCGACCCGGCGCCCCGCACGGATCGTTGGGACCGCTTCAGATCAGGAAGTCCCATCTATGCCTCCAAGATGATGGGGACCACCACCGGCTTCCGGTCGAAGCGCTGGCTGATGAAGCGGCGGAGGGATCCCCGGAGGAGCGAGCGGAGGGCCTCGCGCTCCATCGGCACCTCGGGGTCGTGCCGCCCCAGGGCGTCGCGGATCACCTGCTTGGCCTCCTCGAGGATCGCCGCCGACTCCCGCTCGTAGACCCACCCCCGCGAGGCGATCTCCGGCCCGGCGATGATCTCGCCGGTGCCGCGATCCACGGTCACCGCGACCACGACCATCCCATCCTGGGCGAGGAGCTCCCGGTCGCGGAGGACCACGGCCCCGACGTCCCCGATCCCCTTGCCGTCCACCAGGACCCGGCCGGTCGGGAAGCGGCCGAGGACCCGGCCGGTCGTCTTGGTGAACTCGAGCCCCGTCCCGTCCTCGATGACGAAGACCCGCTCCCGCGGGAGGCCCAGCCCCTGGGCCAGCCGGCTGTGGAAGAGGAGGTGGCGGTACTCGCCGTGGACCGGGACGAAGAACCTCGGCCGCACCAGGTTGAGCATCATCTTCAGCTCCTCCTGGCAGGCGTGGCCCGAGACGTGGACGAAGGCGGCCGGCTCCCAGAGGACCTCGGCGCCGAGGCGGAAGAACTGGTTGACCACCCGGCTGATCGTCCGCTCGTGGCCGGGGATGATCCGGGCCGAGAGGATCACCAGGTCCCCCTCCTCCACCTGGACCGACCGGTGCTCCCGCGTCGCCATGAGGGCGATCGCCGAGTGGGGCTCGCCCTGGCTCCCCGTGGAGAGGATCACCTGCCGGTACGGCGGCAGCTCGGCCAGCTCCTCCAGGGGGAGGACCACCCCCTCCGGGACCCGGAGGTAGCCCAGCTCGGTGGCGATCCGGACGTTGGCGACCATGCTCATCCCGAGCAGGGCGACCCTGCGCCCGTGCTCGGCGGCGAGGTCGAGGACCTGCTGGATCCGGTGGATGTGGGAGGCGAAGGTGGCGAGGATGATCCGCCCGGGCGCCCGCCGGAAGCGCTCGGCGAGGGCGCGGCCGACGTCCCGCTCCGAGGGGGTGTGGCCGGGCCGCTCTACGTTCGTCGAGTCCGAGAAGAGCAGCAGGACGCCCCGCTCCCCCAGCTCGCCGAGCCGTTGGTAGTCCGGCAGCTCGCCGTCCACCGGGCTCTGGTCGAACTTGAAGTCGCCGCTGTGGACCAGGGTCCCGACCGGGGTCTCGATCCCGAGGCCGATCCCGTCCGCCACCGAGTGGGTGACCCGGATCGGCTCGACGCGGAACGCCCCCAGCTCGTACACCTCCCGCGGTCGCACGGGGATCAGGGTCGCGCGGTCTGCCAGCCCGTGCTCCCGCAAACGCTCCCGGGCCAGGGCCAGGGAGAGCGGCGTCCCGTAGACCGGGACCTCGACCTCCCGGAGGAGGTAGGGGAGGGCGCCGAAGTGGTCCTCGTGGCCGTGGGTGAGGACGACCCCGCGCAGGGCCTGCCGCCGCCCCAGGAGGTAGGAGAAGTCGGGGATGACGTGGTCGATCCCGGGGAGCTCGTCGTCGGGGAACATGAGCCCGCAGTCGATGGCCAAGAGGTCCTCCCCGGCCTCGAGGAGCATCATGTTGAGGCCGATCTCCCCGAGGCCGCCCAGGGGGATGATCCGGACGGCAGGCTCGATCGAGGGCGAAGCCGGCTCAGGGTCCATGATTCGAGTTATCTTACCACGCCGGGCTTTTCGCCGAGAATTTCCGCCAGGCGGGCGAACTCCTCGAGGGCGAGGCTCTCCCCCCGCCGGCCCGGGTCGATCCCGGCCTCGCGGCACGCCCGGAGGACCCCGGGGCGGGCAAGGTGGGGGTAGGCCGCGGCCAGGGCGTTGGCCAGGGTCTTCCGCCGCCGGGCGAAGGCCGCCTTGACCAGGCGGACGAAGGCGGCCTCGTCGGCGATCGGGACCCGCGGCGCCCGGAGGAAGCGGATGTGGAGGACCGAGGACTCGACCGTGGGGCGCGGCCGGAAGGCCGCGGGCCCGACGTGGAAGAGGAGGCGGAGCTCCGCCCAGGCCTGCCAGAGGACCGACAGGAGCCCGTACGCCTTCCGCCCCGGCGGCGCGGTCAGGCGCTCGGCCACCTCCCGCTGGAGCATCAGGGTCAGCTCGTCGAGGGCCCGCCGGGCCTCGTAGAGGCGGAGGAGGAGGGGCTTGCTCAGGCTGTAGGGGAGGTTGCCGACGACGAGGACGCGCCCCTCCGGGGAGGGACGGAGGCCGGGGAGGGCGGCGTAGTCGAAGCGGCGGGCATCGGCAAGCCGGAGGTCGAGGCCGGGGAGCCGCTCGGCCTCGGGGCGGAGGCGCGCGTAGAGGGCGGGGTCCACCTCCAGGGCGATGACGCGGCCGGCGCGGGCGGCCAGGAGGCGGGTCAGGACCCCCTCCCCCGCCCCGATCTCGAGGATCACGTCGCGCGGCCCCGGGCCAGCCGCCTCGACGATGGCGCGGGCGACCTCGAGGTCCCGGAGGAAGTGCTGACCGAGGGCGCGGGGGCTCCGGCGGCGCGGGGCGGTCACCGGCTCTGCCGGGCCCGCAGCTCGGCCAGGAGGGCCGCGTGGACGTCGCGGACCCGGGCTGCGGTCTCCTCGGGGCGCCCCGAGTTGTCGATGACGTGGTGGGCGAGCCGGACCTTCTCGCGGAGGGGCATCTGGCTCGCGATCCGCCGCCGCGCCTCGGCGTCGTCGAGGTCATCGCGGTCCATGAGGCGCCGGAGCTGGATCGCCTCGTCCACGTAGACGACCACGAGCCGGTCCATCCGGTCGGCCCCGCCGGCCTCTATCAGGAGGGCGGCGTCGAGGACGACGATCCCCTCGTACCCCTGGGCCTCCAGCTCGGCCAGGATCGCCTGCTCCCGAGCGATGATCGCGGGGTGCGTGAGGGCGTTCAGGGTCCGGCGCTTGGCGGGGTCGGCGAAGACGAGGGCCCCGAGCCCCTTCCGGTCGAGCTGGCCGTCGGGGAGGAGGATCTCCCGGCCGAAGGCCTCGACGATGCCGCGCCAGGCCGGCTCGCCGGGCTCCACGACCTCGCGGGCGATGGTGTCGGCGTCGATGATGAGGCAGCCGAGGTCGCGGAAGAGGCGGCTGACGGTCGATTTCCCCGAGCCGATCCCCCCGGTCAGCCCCACGAGCAGAAACCGCCTCATACCCCGCTCACGCCTCCGGCCGTACCCCCCTCCGGCTCCGTCGGCCACGGCGCGGGACGTGGTATACTCTCCCTTGAGGTGAGCGGGCAGTGGCCACCGGGCTCAAGACCAGGCTCGACTACGACGATTACTGCGCCATCCCCCCCGACGGGAAGCGCTACGAGCTGCTGGACGGGCAGGTCCAGGTGACCCCCGCCCCGAGCCCGCTGCATCAGCGACTGGTCCTCCGACTTGCCCGAGCGCTTCAGGACCACTTCGAGGAACCAGCCGAGGTATTTGTTTCCCCCATCGACGTCATCCTCACCCCCCACGACGTGGTCCAGCCTGATCTCGCGGTC
>JACPHL010000339.1 GCA_016188625.1 Candidatus Rokuibacteriota bacterium
AGGTGGCGACCACGGCCCGCGACGGCCTCGGCAGCCTGATCGCCGGCGGGGCGACGGCCCTCCTGATCAGCCAGATCCTCGTCAACCTCGGGATGGTGGTGGGGCTCCTCCCGGTGGTGGGGCTCCCCCTCCCCCTGATGAGCTACGGGGGCTCGGCGCTCGTGACCGCCTTCGGGGCCCTCGCCCTGATCGTCAACGTCCGGATGCGGCGGTTCGCCTGATGGCCCGCCGGATCATCGTCAACGCCGGGCTCGCCGAGACCCGGGTCGCGGTCCTGGAGAGCGGGCTCCTGACCGAGCTGGCCATCGAGCGCCGGCGCCGCCCCTCCATCGTGGGGAACGTCTACAAGGGGGTCGTCACCAACGTCCTCCCCGGGATGCAGGCCGCCTTCGTCAACATCGGCCTCGCCAAGGACGCCTTCCTCTACGCCGGCGACGTTACCGCCAACGTCGGGGAGTACGAGCGGATGATGCTGGCCGAGGAGGAGGCCGACATCGAGCTCGAGGAGGCGCCCGAGCGGGAGCGCCGGGAGATCGTGCCCATCGACGACCTCCTCAGGAAGGGGCAGGAGGTCCTGGTCCAGGTCTCCAAGGAGTCGCTGGGGACCAAGGGGGCGCGGGTCACCTCCTTCATCAGCTTGCCCGGCCGCTACCTGGTCTTCATGCCGCAGGTGAGCCATATCGGCGTCTCCCGCCGGATCAAGGACGAGCGGGAGCGCGACCGCCTGCGGCGGCTGGTCAAGGCGATGCGGCCGGCCCAGGGCGGGGTCATCATCCGGACCGCGGCGGAGGAGAAGGGGGAGGAGGAGTTCGCCCAGGACCTCGAGTTCCTGGGCCGGCACTGGGCCCAGATCCAGGCCCGCTTCGCCCAGGCCCCCGCCCCCTCCCTGATCCACGAGGAGGTGGACCTGGTCTTCCGGGTGGTCCGCGACCTCTTCACCCCCGAGGTGGAGGAGATCCTCATCGACGCCGAGGAGGAATACCGGAAGGGCCTGGAGTACGCCCGGGCCCTGGTCCCCGCCCTCGCCCACCGCGTCCGCCTCTACGAGGGGCGGGAGCCGATCTTCGAGGCCACCGGGGTGGAGAAGGAGCTGGAGAAGGCCCTGCGCCGGAAGGTCTGGCTCAAGTCGGGGGGCTACCTGGTGATCGACCAGACCGAGGCCCTGGTCTCCATCGACGTCAACACGGGCAAGTACGTCGGCAAGCGGGACTTCGAGGAGACCATCCTCAAGATCAACCTGGAGGCGGTCAACGAGATCGTCCGCCAGATTCGCCTCCGCGACCTCGGGGTGATCATCATCATCGACTTCATCGACATGGATCGGGAGGACCACCGCCAGCAGGTCTCCCGGGCCCTCAGGAAGGCCATGGTGCAGGACAAGTCGCGGACCAACATCCTGGAGATCTCCGAGCTCGGTCTGGTCGAGATGACCCGCAAGCGCGTCCGCCAGGACCTCCGCGCCCTCCTCTCCCAGCCCTGTCCGGTCTGCCGGGGGACGGGGGTGGTCCGCTCGGAGGCCACCATCGCCGCCGAGATCTTCCGGAAGATCCAGGCCGCGGCCCGGGACGTGGGGGGCCAGGAGATCCTCCTGCGCGTCAACCCGGAGATGGCCACGTACCTCCAGGAGCAGGAGCCCGAGGCCCTCGAGCGCCTCCAGCGGGAGATCCAGCGGAAGGTCACCCTCCAGGCGGCCCCCGGCCTCCACAAGGAGGAGTACGAGATCATCTCCCGCTGAACCAGCCCCGGGGTTGACAGGGCCCCGGCGGCCTGATACCCTACCCAGGTAGGGTAAGGAGCGCCGATGATCGACCAGGAGACCAAGACCAAGGCGCTGGCGCGGCTCCGCCGGATCGAGGGGCAGATCCAGGGGATCCAGCGGATGGTCGCCGGGGGGGAGTACTGCGTGGACATCCTCCTCCAGTGCGCGGCCGTCCAGGGGGCGCTGGGGCAGGTCCAGAAGCTCCTGCTGGGACGCCACATCGAGAGCTGCGTGACCGACGCCATGCGCTCGGGCAGCGCGCGGGAGCGGGCGCGGAAGATCGAGGAGCTGATCGAGGTCTTCTCCCGCTACAACGGCCGCTGAGCCCCGAGGAGCCCAGACGGATGTCCCGCGCGACCCCCGAGACCACCCCCGCCGCCGGGGAGCGGCTCGACCTCCCCGTCCAGGGGATGAGCTGTGCCTCGTGCGTCGCCCGGATCGAGGAGGGCCTCTCGGGCCTCTCCGGGGTCCTCGGGGCCAGCGTGAACTTCGCCGCCGAGAAGGTGACCATCACCTACGATCCTGACCGGATCCGGGTCACGGAGTTCATCAAGACGATCCGGGAGCTCGGCTACTCCTCCCCCCTTCAGAAGGCGACCCTGGCGGTCTCGGGGATGTCCTGCGCTTCCTGCGTGGCCACGATCGAGAAGGGGCTCTACCAGCTCCCGGGGGTGGTGCTCGCGGGCGTCAACCTTGGGACCGAGAAGGCCACGGTGGAGTATGTCCCGGGGACGATCCGGGTCGAGGACCTCACGCGGGCCGTCGAGGCGGTCGGCTACACCGCCGAGCCGCTGGAGGCCCCGGAGGCGGGGGTGGACCGGGAGAAGCTCGCCCGGGAGCGCGAGATCCGCCGGCTCCGGATCAAGACCCTGGCGGGGGCCGCCCTCAGCGTCCCCCTCATGCTGGGGAGCTTCCCCGAGTGGTTCCCGTGGGTGCCGGGGCTCCTCACCGAGTACGTCGTCCTCTTCCTCCTGGCCACCCCGGTCCACCTCTGGGTCGGGTGGCAGTTCCACGTGCGGTTCTGGCGGGCCCTCCACCACCGGACCGCGGACATGAACACCCTGGTCTCCGTCGGGACCTCGGCGGGGTATCTCTACAGCGTGCTGGTCACCTTCGTCCCCGGGCTCTTCGCCGCGGAGGGCCTGGCCGCCGGCGTCTACTTCGAGACCGTGGCGATCCTCCACACCCTCATCATCCTGGGCCGCTGGCTCGAGGCCCGGGCCCGGGGGCGGACCTCCGAGGCGATCAAGAAGCTCATGGGCCTCCAGGCCAAGACCGCCCGGGTCGTCCGCGACGGCCGGGAGGTGGACATCCCGGTGGAGGAGGTCGAGGTCGGCGACCTCGTGGTCGTCCGCCCGGGCGAGAAGATCCCGGTGGACGGGCTCGTCCGCGAGGGGGCCTCGGCCGTGGACGAGTCGATGCTGACCGGGGAGTCGCTGCCGGTGGAGAAGCGGCCGGGGGACGAGGTCTTCGGGGCCACCCTCAACAAGACCGGCCGGTTCGTCTTCGAGGCGACCAAGGTCGGCCGGGAGACGGTCCTCGCCCAGATCATCCAGCTCGTCGAGGCGGCCCAGGCCTCGAAGCCCCCGATCCAGAAGCTGGCCGACCGGATCGCGGGGGTCTTCGTCCCGATCGTCATCGGGATCGCGCTGGCGAGCTTCGGGATCTGGATGGCCTGGGGACCCGCCCCCGCCCTGATCTTCGCCCTTGCCAACTTCATGGCCGTCCTCCTGATCGCCTGCCCCTGCGCCATCGGCCTGGCGGCCCCGACGGCCCTCATGGTCGGGATCGGGAAGGGGGCCGAGCACGGCATCCTCTTCCGGGGGGCCGAGGCGCTCGAGTTCGCCTCGAAGCTCACCGCGATCGTGTTCGACAAGACCGGAACCCTGACCCGGGGCGAGCCGTCGGTGACCGACCTCCTGCCGGTCAACGGCGTTACTCCCCAGGATCTCCTCCGCTTCGCCGCCTCGGCGGAGCGGGGCTCGGAGCACCCGTTGGGTGAGGCGATCGTCAGCCGGGCGCAGGGCGAGGGTGTGGAGCTGGCCACTCCCGAGGAGTTTCTGGCGATCCCCGGCCACGGGATCCGGGCGCGGGTGCAGGGGCGCGAGGTCCTCCTGGGGAATCTCAAGCTCATGACCGACGAAGGCGTGGATCTCGACGGCCTGGCCAAGGAGGCGGAGCGCCTGGCCGGGGAGGGGAAGACCCCGATGTTCGTGGCGGTGGACGGTCGGGCGGCCGGCATCGTCGCGGTGGCCGACACCCTGAAGCCCGAGTCCCGCGAGGCGGTCGAGGCCCTCCACCGGCTCGGGCTCGAGGTGGCCATGATCACCGGCGACAACCGCCGGACCGCCGAGGCGATCGCCCGCCAGGTGGGGATCGACCGGGTCCTGGCTGAGGTCCTCCCCCAGGCCAAGGCCGAGGAGGTCCAGCGGCTCCAGTCCGAAGGAAAGGGCGTCGCCATGGTCGGGGACGGGATCAACGACGCCCCGGCCCTCGCTCAGGCGGACGTGGGGATCGCCCTCGGCACGGGGACCGACGTGGCCATGGCCGCCTCGGACATCACCCTGATCACGGGAGACCTCCGGGGGGTGGTGACGGCCATCGCGCTCTCCAAACGGACGATGCGGACCATGAAGCAGAACTTTTTCTGGGCCTTCGCTTACAACACCGCGCTGATCCCGGTCGCGGCCGGAATCCTCTACCCGGTCGCCGGGCTCCTGATGAGCCCGATGCTGGCTGGAGCGGCGATGGCCTTCAGCTCCGTCTCGGTGGTGTCGAACTCGCTCCGCCTCAAGCGCTTCCGACCCCCTCGCTCATCCGGGAGGTGATCGCGATGGCGAAGGATCCGGCGACCTTCGACCGGGATCCCGCCAAGCGCCTGACGCGATGACCGGACGCCAGCGCCCGGTCCTCCGGCTCCTCCTCGCTCCCGCGCTCGCCGCGACGAGCGTCGCGTACCTGGCCCACAACCCGCTCTCCGCCCTCCTCGCCGGCAAGGTCCTCGGGGCCGTGGAGCTCTGGGCGTGGTTCCCCCTCGCCCTGGCCGCCGCCGCGGCCGCCGGCTACCTCGGCTGTCGGATCGGGCGGCTGGTCGAGGCCCCCGGGTCGCCGTGATCACCTCCTCCTACCTCGCCGCCGCCGACCGCTACGAGCGCACCATGCACGGCTGGGTGGACGCCCCCCGGCCCGACGCCTTCACCCTGAACGTCCGGGTCGCCGACCCCTGGGTCGCGGTGGAGCTGGTGGCGGTGACGCTCCCCTCCCCGGCGTACACGATCCAGGGCGCGCAGGGTCGGGCCTTGGTGGGGCCGCCGGAGCGGCTGGACCCCGCCCTCGGGGGGGCGATGCGAGGGCTGGCCGGCCTCGCGATGACCGGCGGGTTCACGCGGAAGGTCGCCGAGATCCTCGGGGCGCGGTCGGGTGCCCAGTACTTCGTCGACGCGGCGATCGAGGTGGCCAGGCTGGCGCGGCAGGTCACGCGGCTCCCGCCCGAGCGCGTCCGGCAGGCCGTCGGCGAGGGGGCGCTGGGGTTCTGGCGGATGGACCTGGCGGGGTGGGCGGAGTTCACCGACAGCTGCTACACCTACCGTCCCGAGAGCGAGGCCCTCTTCCGGGAGCGGCCCGTCGCCACCGCGATGGCGCCGGAGTTCTACGCCCCGTCCCTCGGCGCGGCCCGCATCTTCAACCGGATGAAGGTCGCGCGCCTCGAGCGCCGGGACGGCCGGCTCCTCCTCGCCCACTCCATGTTCGACGAGGCCCACAGCTTCCAGATCTGGTACTGGGTGGACCTGGCCTCGGGGACGGTCGTGGACGCAGGCTCCCTGACCCCGCGCCTCCCCTACCTCGGGATCTGCGACGACCCCCAGGCGCGGATCGGTCGCCTGGTCGGGCAGCGGGTGGACGCTGGGCTCCGGAGGGCGCTGGGCGGCTTGATCGGCGGGCGCGAGGGGTGCGCCCAGCTCTACGACCTGACCGCGGACCTCCTGAAGCTCCTCACCCTGCCGGCATCTGGCTAGCTCCCGGCACGGGGTGAGGCCTCGGCCCCTCGCTCCACACGCTCCGCGACGCGCCCGCCAGTGGCTCGCCGGGCGGGGCCCCTCCTCCTTTCGTTCCGAGCCCGTGATCCGGCTTCCCCACCCGGCTCGCTCACGGCGGGCACCCGCGCCGCTCCGCTTAACGTTCCGCTCGGGCCCGACGCCTCCCCCCAGACCTCCTACTCGGACATATTGCTAGCCCGGCAGGAAGGCCCGCACCGCGGCGTCGAACTCGGGCGCCCGCTCGATGTTGAGGGCGTGGCCGGCGCCCGGCAGGATCTGAAGCCGCGCGCCGGGGATGCGCTCGGCCAGCTCGCGCGACAGCTCGGGCGGGGTCAGCCAGTCCTCCTCTCCGACGATGACGAGCGTGGGGCAGGCGAGGGCGCCGAGCCGCTCCGAGAGGTCCAGGGCCGCCACCGCCTCCGCCTGCTCGGCGAGGACACGGGGATCGAGCGGCAGCCGCTCGAGGTGGCGGACCCAACGCTCGCGGAGCTCCCACGCCTCCTGCCCCCGCGCCTCGAAGAAACCGAGGGTGTAGCTCCACCCCATCGTCAGGGTCGCGTAGGCCCGGGCGCCGAGCCGGGCGAGGACCTCGCCCCGGAACCCGGTCATGAAGCGGGCTCGGGCCGGGACCCGGCAGAAGCTGGCGGCCAGGACGAGCCGCCGGACACGCTCAGGGGCGCGGAGGGCGAGGGCCTGGGCGATCAGCCCGCCCATCGAGTGACCGAGGAGGTGCGCCGA
>JACPHL010000343.1 GCA_016188625.1 Candidatus Rokuibacteriota bacterium
GGTCTCCCATCGCCTTCTCCGGCGCCCACCCTAGCCGACCCCCTGAACCCCTGTCAATGGTCCGGATAGGTCCAGAGCCTGTCCGATTCACCCCAATGCGTCTCCCGCTCTCAACCCTCGGCTCGCGGTTGGATTGGTCCGCTCCGAGCGGCGGCTTTGCCGCCGCCACCCAGGGGGGAGGCATCGGAAGGGGGGCGTTAGCCCCCCTCCGAGTTAGTGACGCCAGGTGGCGCCCCCTGTGTGCCAGAAGCAGACCGCCTCGTCTGCGCGGAAGGCGCCGCGACGGATGAGGTCGATGAGCCCGGCGGCCGCCTTCGCCCCGTACGTCGCGTCGAGGGGGATCCCCTCCAGCCGGGCGAACAGCCGCGCGGCCTCCTCCGAGGCCGGGGTCGGGATCCCGTACCCCTCCCCCACGTACTGGTCCAGCACCTCGATCGCCTCGGGCGCGGGCGGGGGGACGCCGACCCGCTCCGCCAGCGGCCCGGCGATCTCGGCGACCATCCTCGCGAGGTCCGCGCGCGTCTCGTCCGCGCTCACGCCGATCACGCGCACGGGGAAGTCCGCGGCCCGGGCGCCGACGAGCAGGCCCGCCTGCGTGCCGCCGGACGAGGAGGAGTGGACGACGGCCGCCGGCCGGACGCCAAGGGCCTCGAGCTGGAGGGCGACCTCCCGGGCCGCCTCGACGTAGCCGAGGGCGCCGAGGGGGGTCGAGCCGCCGATGGGGATCACGAGCGGCCGCCGGCCGGCGGTCCGGAGCTCCTCGGCGAGCGCCTGGAGCGCCGGCATCCGCTCGGGCCCCGTCGCCACGAACCGCACGGTCGCGCCGAAGAGCCGGTCGAGGGCCAGGTTGTCGGTCCAGGCCGCAGGGGGAGTGCCGGAGAGGACCAGGACGCAGTCGAGCCCCGCGCGGGCGGCGGCGGCCGCGGTGACGCGCGCGTGGTTCGACTGCTGCCCGCCGGCGGTGAGGAGGACGTCGGCCCCGGTGGCGCGGGCCTCGCCGAGGAAGAACTCAAGCTTCCGGACCTTGTTGCCGCCGAGGGCGAAGCCGGTCAGGTCGTCGCGCTTGGTCCAGAGGCGTGGGCCGCCCAGGTGCGCCGAGAGCCGGGGAAGCGGGTGGAGCGGCGTCGGGAAGAACCCGAGCGGCTCCCGGGGGAGCCCGAAGGGCCGAATCGGGCGATTCACCGCACCGGACCTCGCCGTGCCGGGGGGGTCGTTCCTCGGAGCCTGAGGAGGTGCTACAATGGCCGCGCCGGAAGCCGGCAGCAGGTTTCCTAGACGTACCAGGCGACCGGGAGGGTGTCAAGGGGGAGGAGACGATGCCCAGCGACGAGACCCGCCGGATGCTCAAGGTCTTCGGGGTCGCGGTGACCGAGTTCGAGGACGCGGTCCTGAAGGGCGCGCCGCCCGAGAAGGTGGCCAAGGCCGAGGCCGAGACCCTCGCCCGCCTCCAGGAGGTCACCGCCCTGATCGAGGGCCTCCGGACCAGGAAGAAGTAAGGCTCCCGCCGCCCATCCGCCGAGGTCGAAACCCGGCGGATCCCCCGGGATGGGGTGAGGCGCCTCACACCCCGGCAGGGTTGGGCTTGAGCGGGGGTCCCCTCGGTGATAGAATGAGCGCCTGTGGGAGCGGGGATGATCCGTCGAGCCTTTCAGGTCGTCTTCACGGTCGTCCGAGGGATCGGGCGGGGCCTCCGGGCCCGGCCGAAGACCTTCCTGGCCACCGCCTTCGGCGTCTTCGTCCTCAACCTCTTCCTCCCCGTCGTGGTCCTCTCCCTCGCCAGGAGGCCGGTGGACTTCTTCACCTTCAATCCGTGGCTGTCGCGGCTGCCCGAGTGGCTGGCCTCCGGGGAGGTCACGCTCGGCCGGAAGCTCGAGTTCCTCTCCCAGATGGCGATCGCCTGGTTCAGCGCGGACAACCCGGTGGAGGGGGTGGAGTGGGGGTTCGTGGTGGACGTCCCCACCCTGACCTGGTTCCTCCTCGCGTCGCTCCTCTTCGGGGCCTATTTCGCCCTCTGGTACCACCGCCGGGATCAGGCGCGGCGCCTGGCGTGGGGACCGCGGCTCCACCGGCAGGGCGGCGTGGCCGGGGCGTTCACCAGCGTGCTGGGGTTCACCACGGTGCCTTGCAGCGTGACGGGCTGCGGCGTCCCGGTCCTCCCCGTGGTCGGGCTGGCGATGACGGGGATCTCCTCCAGCACGCTCAGGTTCTTCTCCGACTCCTCGCGCATCGCCTTCCTCGTCATCCTCGTGGCGGTGAGCGTGGGGGTCGCCTACTACGGCTGGCTGGTGGGCGCGGCGCCCGCTCAGGGCCCCCGCGCCCCGGAGAGGGCCGACCGGCGCTGAGCTGAACGACGGCCCGGAGCCGCACGATGGTCCCGGATCGGCTCCACCCTCGATCCCTCCGCGGGCTCCCGGTATCATGCCCCCCGGCCTTCTCTTGGCGTGACAGCGGGAGGGTGTCCGTGCCGGGCGTGGTCGCGGTCCTCGGTGCCGCTGGCGGGTTCGTCCTCTTCTTCCTGTACGCGAGCCTCTTCGAGTACGCCCTGCAGCTCCACCACCGGCGCTGGCGGACGAACTTCAACGTCGTCCTCCCGCTCGGGGATCTGGCCTTCGGCACCTTCCGGCCGTCCACCCCGGCCCCCGGGGCCCTTCCGGCTTGACCCCGGCGTCCTTCAAGACCTTCGGGAAA
>JACPHL010000056.1 GCA_016188625.1 Candidatus Rokuibacteriota bacterium
CCTGGGCCTCCTTCGGGGTGGTGACGTTCTCCCCGAGGTAGGTCACGGCGGTGAGGAGCCCCCGCCGCTCCAGCTCGCCGATCACCGCCAGGGCCTCCCCCACCGTCTCCCCGGCCACGAACCGGCGCACCACGCGCCTGGTGAAGGTGAAGCGCTCGAGGTGGCGCCCCAGGGAGGGCTTGGTGGAGAGGTAGAGGAGGAGGCGCCGGATCACGGCCCCCAGTCTAGCACCGCGGCTTTCGAGGGGTCAAGGCGACCACCCGATCGCGCGGAGGAGGATCCCCTCCCGGAGGCCGTACTCGCTCACCGTCAGGGCCTCGAGGCCGAGGCCGCGGAGGCTCTCCAGCGCGACGACGATCCCGGCGATGATCAGGTCGGCGCGTCCCGGCTCGAGACAGGGCAGGCGCGCCCGCTCCGCGACGGGGAGCGGGGCGAGGCGCCCGAGGAGGGCCTCGATCCGGGAGGCAGGGAGGCGGTGGCCGTGGACCCGCTCGGGGTCGTAGGCCGCGAGCCCGAGGTCGAGGGCGGCCAGGGTCGTGATCGTGCCGGCCGTGCCGATCAGGGCGCGGGGGCGCGCCCCTTCGAGGATCGGCCGGAGCTCGGCCGCGAGCACGCCCCGAACGTGCTCGGCCAGGGCCCGGTACTCCGCCTCCGCCACGGGGTCGGCCTTGAGGTGCCGCTCGGTCAGGTGGACCACCCCGAGGGCGAGGCTCAGCGCGTGCTCGACCTCGCCCCCCGAGGCGACGAGGAGCTCGGTGCTCCCGCCCCCGATGTCGAGCAGGGCGAAGCGCTCATCGCCCAGGGCGAGGCCCCACCGGGTGCCGAGCAGGGCGAGCCGCCCCTCCTCCTCCCCGCCCACCGGGCGGATCGCCAGCCCGGCCTCGCGGAGGGGATCGAGCAGCTCGGCGCGGTTGGGGGCGTCGCGGACCGCGCTCGTCGCCACCACGAGGATCTCGCGGGCGCCGAGGGCGCGGGCGCGATCGCGGTAGCGGAGGACGACCTCCCGGGCCCGGCCGATCGCCTCGGCCCCGAGCCGGCCGGTCGCGGAGAGCCGCTCGCCCAGGCGGACGATCGCCTGCTCCTGATGGACGAAGCGGAGCGACGGGCCGGGGCCGACCTCGGCCACGAGGAGACGGATGGTGTTGGTCCCGAGATCGATGGAGGCCAGCCGCACGTGCGCCCTGGGGAACCGGAGGCCGGCCGCGCGCCGGCGAGGATCGACCGCCTACTTGCGGAGGGCGAGGAGGGGGTTGACGGCCGTCGCGCCCCGCAGGACCTCGAAGTGGAGGTGGGGTCCGGTGACGCCCCCGCTCTCGCCCACCCGGCCGATCACCTCGCCCTGCCGCACCCACTGGCCGACGCTGACCAGGTTGGCGGAGTTGTGGGCGTAGAGGGTCTGCACCCCGCCGCCGTGGTCGAGGACGATGGTCCGGCCGTAATCCTGCCGCCACCCGCTGAAGACCACGCGCCCGGCGCGGGCCGCGACGAAGGGCCGCCCCAGGGGCGCGGCGATGTCGATCCCGCGGTGGAAGCCGTCGGCCCCGGACAGCGGGTGCGGTCGCCAGCCGAACCGGTCCGTGATCCGTCCCCGGACCGGCCAGAGGAAGCGGGCCGCGGCGGCCGCCAGCGCGGACGGCTTGGCGCTGGTGATGAACAGCTCCTCCCCCACCCAGAGAGAGGTCTCGTCCCCCAGCCGGTTGGCCTTCGCGATCGCCTCCCGCTCGACCCGGTAGCGCTCGGCGAGGTGTTCGAGGGTCTCTCCCTCCTCGACCAGGTGGAAGACCCCGGGTCCGGGAGGAATCCGGATCCGCTCTCCGCCCCGGAACGGGTAGGCCGCCTCGGGGTTGGCGGCCCGGGGGAGCTCCCCGCTCCCCCCGTACTCGCGGGCCAGGGAGGCGAGGGTGTCCCCCGGCTCCACGGTGTGGACAACCGCCGACCCCGCGCGGATCTGCCGCACGATCCCGTCCCGGAGCCGCTCGGAGATCATCGGCAGCGACGGATCGGGGGCGGTGGAGGTGGAGGGCACGGTGAGCCGTTGCCCCACCTGGAGCCGGTCCGGCGTCGGCAGGGCGTTCGCCTCGGTCAGAATCGCCACGTCCACGGCGAACCGCCGCGCGATCTGCCAGAGGGTCTCGCCTGGCCTGACCACGTGGACGATGGCGGACGGCCTGGCGGGCTGGGGCGCGGGGGCCAGGGTCAGCCCTGGCGGGGGCGACACCGGGGGACGGGAGCCCAGGAGTCCCTCGAAGAGCACCGGGCCGAAGAAGACGAGGAGGGAGGTGACCACGACGGCGGGGATGAACCCCGGGACGCGCATCGGGCCGACGGTGGACGACCCGAGGTGGCGGCCCGCGCTGAGCGCGCGCTCGTACCAGGTCCCTCTCATCCGCCCTCCCCCGCTTGGAGCATCGCCTTGCGCCGGGCCCCGCGAGGGCGCCGGGCGCGAAAAGCCGCCGGCATTATACGGAAGCCGGCGGGGCGGCGTCAACCCGGCAGACGGCGCCCCGCACCGCCCCCCTCGTCCCCGCTGATGAAGCGCTCGAGCGCGACCCGGGCCTCGTCGTCGGAGAGCTGGCGCGGCGGCGACTTCATCAGGTAGGCGGAGGGCGCCACCAGGGCGCCCTTCAACCCCCGGTCGAGGGCCAGCTTGGCGCACCGGACCGCGTCGATGACCACCCCGGCGGAGTTCGGGGAGTCCCAGACCTCCAGCTTGAGCTCGATGTTGATCGGAAGCTCGCCGAAGCCGCGTCCCTCGATGCGGATGTGGGCCCACTTCCGGTCCTCGAGCCAGGGCACGTAGTCGCTGGGCCCGATGTGGACGGCCTCAGGCGGCAAGGGGTGCCCGAGCTGCGAGAGGACGGCCTCGGTCTTGGAGACCCGCTTGGACTCGAGGCGCTCCCGCTCCAGCATGTTGTAGAAGTCCATGTTCCCGCCGACGTTGAGCTGGCTCGTCCGCTCCAGACGCACCCCCCGATCCATGAGGAGACGGGTCAGGACCCGGTGGACGATCGTCGCCCCGAGCTGGGACTTGACGTCGTCGCCGATAACCGGGAGCCCGGCCTCCTCGAACCGCCGCTGCCAGTAGGCCTCGCGGGCGATGAAGACCGGGATGCAGTTCACGAAGGCGCAGCCGGCGTCCAGCACCTGCTCCACGTACCACTTGGTCGCCATCTCGCTCCCCACCGGGAGGAAGCTGACGACGACGTGGGTCCGGGTCTCCCGGAGGATCCCGACGATGTCCGCGGTCGGGCCGGGGGCCTTCCGGATCTGGCGGGCCAGATAGGTCCCCAGGCCGTCGTGGGTCATGCCGCGGTGGACGGGGATCCCCAGGGGTGGGACCTCGGCGAACCGGTAGGTGTTGTTGGGGGCGATGAAGATCGCCTCAGCGAGGTCCTTCCCCACCTTGTTGGCGTCGATGTCGAACGCCGCCGAGAACTCGATCGCCCCGACGTGGTAGCCGCCGAGGCGGGGATGCATCAACCCCGGGATGAAGCCGTCCACCTGGGCGGTCCGGTAGTGGTGCACGCCCTGGACCAGGGCGGAGGCGCAGTTCCCGACCCCGAGGATCGCCACGCGCACGCTGCCCACGGAGGACCTCCTTTCACCGGGCGCGCCCGGGACCCCCTGGTGGGATCCCAGCGGCCGAAGAACAGCGCCCCGTTGCGGGGCGGGAGGGGCGCCCGCGGCTACTTCTTGACGAGGGTCCGGATGTAGTGGACGAGGCCCCAGCGCTCGTTCTCGGACAGGTGCTTCCAGGGCGGCATCGGGCCCCGGCCGTTGGTGATCTTCCAGAAGATCTCGCCGTCCGTCTCGGCCTGGACCGCCTTGGACGTCCAGTCGGCCGGCTTCACCGGGAGGGCCGCGGCCGCAGGCCCGTCGCCCTTCCCGGAGGTCCCGTGGCAGGGCGCGCACTGGGTGGTGGCGATCTTCTTCGCGGCTTCGATCACCGCGGGGCTCGTCTTGACGGGGTTCTTCACCTTCTTCGCCTCGGCGGGGGCCTCCCACTTCTGCTGGGCGATCCCACCCGCCACCACCGAGAGGGAGAGGAGGAAGGTCGCCGCCAACCCGGCCCCGGTCCGGCTCAGAGTCCTTCCTCTGCGCCATCGTGCCAGCATCGTCACCCTCCTCTGCGGTTCCCCGCGTCGTGAGAAGATTCACAAAGGCTCTTCCTTCATCTTGTACCGCCTCCGGCCGGACGGGTCAAGGGGATTGTCCCCGAGGGGGGCGGCCGCCGGGTGGGTCGGTCGTTGACAACCCCTCGGCGGGCCGGTATGATGGAGGCAGCTTGTGAAAAAAAGGACGAGGATGGAACTCGACGACATCGCCATCATCGGGGCGGGGCCCACCGGGCTTTTCGCGGCCTACTACGGGGGGTTCCGGGGCCTCCGGGTCAAGCTGATCGACTCGATGCCGGAGCTGGGCGGGCAGATCACCGCCCTCTACCCCGAGAAGTTCATCTACGACGTCGCCGGGTTCCCGCGGGTCCTCGGGAAGGAGCTGGTCCGGAACCTGATCGACCAGGCCCTCCAGTACCGCCCGGCGGTCTGCCTCAACGAGCAGGTCCAGGAGCTCCACCTGGAAGGGGACCGCCGCATCCGGCTGGTCACCGACCGGCAGGAGCACCACGCCCGGGCCGTCCTGATCACCGCCGGGATCGGGTCCTTCGCCCCCCGGAAGCTTCCCGCGCCCGAGCTGGCCCGCTTCGAGGGGAAGGGCCTGGCCTACTTCGTGCGCTCGCTGGAGGAGTACCGCGACCTGGACCTCCTCGTCATCGGGGGCGGCGACTCGGCCGTGGACTGGTGCCTCAACCTCGACGGGATCACCCGCTCCACGACCCTCATCCACCGCCGGGACCGGTTCCGGGCCTACGAGGACTCGGTCAAGAAGCTCTACGACTCCTCGGTCCGGGTCAGGACCTTCCACGAGCTGGAGGCCCTCCTGGGGGCAGACCGGGTCGAGGGCGCGGTCATCTACGACAACCGGAGCAAGGCCGAGGAGACCCTCCCGGTCAGCGCGGTGCTGGCCTGCCTGGGCTTCCACTCGAACCTGGGCCCGCTCCGGTCCTGGGGGCTCGCCCTCGAGGATGACGCGATCCGGGTCACCACCAGGGGCGAGACCAGCCTCCCCGGCGTCTACGCGGCCGGCGACATCGCCGCCTACCCGGGCAAGGTCAAGCTCATCGCCACCGGCTTCGGCGAGGCCGCTACCGCCCTCAACAACGCCGCCGCCTACATCAACCCCGCCCTCAAGGTCTTCCCCGGCCACTCCTCCACGCTGCTAGACAAGGCCGGGTAGAGGGCTCGGAGGGGGGCTCCGCCCCCCCCTGCGGACGGCCCCGCGGGAGGCGTCAGCCCCTCGCTCCACACGCTCCACGGCGCACCCGCCTATGGCTCGCCGGGCGGGGCCCCTCCTCCTTTGTGCTCAGCCCGTGAGCCGGCTTCCCCACCCGGCTCGCTCATGGCGGGGACCCGCGCCGCTCCGCTTAACGTTCCGCTCGGGGCCGACGCCTCCCCCGATACTTACAGTCCAGTTGGCAATCGCAGGCGGGAGTCGTACAATCGCCCCATGCCTCGTGCCGCTCCCGGCGCAGAGATCGGGGGAGGAACATGACGCTCATACCGCGCGGCAGGGCAGGGCTCGCGCTGCTCGGTGCGGCGGTCGCGCTCCTCGTCGCGGGCGCCGGCGATGTCTCCCACGCCGGGACCAGCGACACCTTCGACGTCGGCGATCGCCTGCCACGCGGCATTCAGAACTTCGCGGTGACGGAGGCCGGGCCGGGGGCGGCGGCCGGGGTCAACGGCCTCTTCGACGTCTCCCCCACCCTGGAGCGCGCCAGCTTCCATGAGGAGGAAGACGTCGAACCCGGGGACTACGACCCCTGGGAGCCGTTCAACGAGAAGATGTTCTGGTTCAATCACCAGGTGCTCGACCGGTTCGTGCTGAAGCCGGTGGCGACCGCGTGGGACAAGGCCGTGCCGGATCGGGCGAAGCGGAGCCTCAAGAACGCGTTCGAGAACCTCGGGATGCCGCGCCGCTTCATGAACAACCTCCTCCAAGGGAAGGTCCAGAGGGCCGGCCTGGAGCTGGCCCGCTTCATCTTCAACAGCACGGCGGGCATCGCCGGCCTCTTTGACGTCGCAACGGCGATCGAGATCGAAAAGGTCCCCGACGAGGACTTCGGCCAAACCCTGGGCGTCTACGGGTCCGGGTCCGGACCCTACGTGGTCCTGCCCTTCTTCCCGCCCCTGACCGTCCGCGACGGGATCGGGCTCGGGATCGACTCGGCGCTGGACCCGCTCAACTATCTCCTCCCCTTCGGCGCCCGGGCGGGAATCTCGCTGGGGCAGACGGTCAATGACCGCTCGCTCAACCTGGAGCTCTTCCACGAGGTCGAGGAGAGCGTGCTCGACCTCTACAGCGCGGTCCGGAACGGCTACCTCCAGCGCCGGGAGCGGGCGATCCAGGAATAAGCTCGGAGGGGGGCTTCGCCCCCCTTCCGAACCTCCCCCCCAGAGGCTGCGCCGGCAAAGCCGGCGCTCGAAGCGGACCATCAATACGCGAGGCGAGGGGTCAGACGGGATCCTAGGCTGAGCGGGGCGCGCGGGTCTCTTCTTCCAGGAGCCGTCGGGCCTCGCCCCGGAGGCGGCGGGCCAGGGCCTCGCACCAGGCGAAGCGGGTCCGGCCGTCCCTGACCTCCGCGTAGGAGAACTCGAAGGGCGGCTGATCGCGCGGCGGCAGGGCCAGGGCGCCGAGGACGAGCCTGAGCCCGTAGCTCCTCCCCTCCCGCTCCTCCTCCATCTCGACGACCGCCTCGATCCGGGGGCTCTCCCGCTTGGCGTGGGAGATGGCGAAGCCCCGGAGCCAGCGCCCGATCTCCTCGTAGCTCGCGGGGATCCTCGGGTTCATGGCGCCTCGCCCTGGATCATGATCGGGGCGGCCAAACGCCACAGGGGGTAGACGCTCCGCCCCCTGCGGCGGGCCGTGCGCGGCCTCAGCACTCGTTGAAGCCGCAGCTATAGCACTTCTTGCACCCCTCCTCGTAGACGAAGGTCGCCTGGCCGCAGTCCGGGCAGATGTCCCCGGCCACGAGCTTGGACGGTCTGGCCGGCGCCCCGGCCTCCTCCGGCTTGATCTGCCCGGTGTGCTCGGCCAGGATCCGCGCGATCCCGTCGGGGAGCGAGAGGACCCGCTGGGGGCCGAAGCCGAGCGGCCGCCCGCCGCCGATCCCCGAGAGCTGGCCGATGATCTCCTCCAGCCGGCGGGTCGGGGAGAAGGGCGAGGGCATCCGGAGGGTCAGGGAGATGAGCCGGCCGATCGCCTCGGCCACGGCCATGGTGTCCGAGCCGGCCTTCCCCACGCTCACGAAGACCTCGAAGGGCTCGCCCTCGCCGTTGGCGTTGATGACCACGAAGGCCGTCCCGAGCGGGGTCTCGATCCGGTAGGTCCGGCCGGTCAGGCTCCGGGGCCTGGGCTTCACGACGGCCGGCCCCGGGACCGCCATCTCCCGCGGCTCGGCCTTGGCCCGGGCGCCGAGATGGAGAACCTGGTCGTCCTTGCAGCCGTCGCGGAAGACCGTGATCCCCAGGCAGCCGAGCTCCCAGGCGAGCAGGTACGCGCGGGCGATGTCCTCCGGCGTGGCCGAGTTGGGGAGGTTGATGGTCTTGGAGACCCCGTTGTCGGTGTGCCTCTGGAAGGCCCCCTGGTGGCGGACGTGCCACTCGAAGGGGATCTCGTGGGCCGTGACGAAGACCCGCTGGACGTCCTCCGGGACCCCGTCGAGCCCGTGGACGACCCCCCGGCGGGCGACCTCCTCCATGAGGGCCTCGGAGTGGAACCCCCGCTCCCGCGCCGCCTCCTCGAAGCCCCGGTTGATGAACGGCAGGACCCGGTCGCCCACCTTGTGGGTGAAGGCGAAGGCGGGCTCGATCCCCGAGGAGCAGCCGGCGATCATGCTGATCGTCCCGGTGGGGGCGATGGTGGTCACCGTGGAGTTCCGGAGCGGGCGGTCGTGCTTGTAGATGGAGCGCGACCAGTTGGGGAAGGGCCCTCGCTCCTCGGCCAGCTTGACCGACTGGTCGTGGGCCTGCTCCTGGATGAAGGCCATGAGCCGGTCGGCCAGCTCCAGGGCCTGCTGGCTGTCGTAGGGGATCCCCATCCGGAACAGAAGGTCCGCCCACCCCATGACCCCCAGGCCGATCCGCCGGTTGGACTTCACGGTGGCGTCGATCTCGGGCAAGGGGTAGGGGTTGACCTCGATGACGTCGTCGAGGAAGCGGACGGCCAGCCGGACCACCCGCTCGAGGTCCACCCAGTCCAGGGTCCACTCCCCGTTCGGGGCCAGGGTCGCGAACTTGGCGACGTTGAGGCTACCCAAGTTACACGCTTCGTTCGGTAAGAGAGGTTGTTCACCGCATTGGTGAATTACGAACCCGTTGGCGATCATCGTGTGACTCTGCGGCTCCGTCAGATCATAGACGCGCTGCACTCCGGCAGGCTCGACCGCGACCACCACGTCGGTGAACTTCCGCGTGTAGAAACGACGGTAGCGGATGTTGTCGAGGCGGGCGCGCTTGGCGTTGATGAACCCGACCTCCTGCCGAAAGACTTCCCGGGACTCCCCAAAGATTCCGAGTTCAAAGAGCAACCCGTCTGACAGATAGGTCCGCTCCTCTCCGCTGGCAGTCCGGTACGGGAAGACGCCTTCTCGCGCCGGGCGCGATCGGTCCATGATCTGGCTCTTGATGCCTAGATTAAGCAGAAGGAGCTGGACACCCTGCAGCAGCTCCCGACTCTTGGACGTGAGCGCGATCCAGGAGCTGTTGCTGTGCGGATTGTCCCGAACGGTGCCGTCGGCCGTGAAGAGCCCCTGAAGAAAACCGACGACGGCTTCGCGCGGGGCGGAGAAGAGCCTCTCGGGTACCACCTTGCGTTCGGCCGGGACTGCTCGGACTCCCAGACGCTGGAAGAACTCGACGAAGAATTTCCCGTGATAGGACAGATGCCACACGTCGCGTGGACGCCGCACGGCATGGATCGGCCTGCCGTACCAGCGGTCGAGGACGGCCTTCAGGCTACCCATGATATCGGCGTCATCGGCGCCGAAGGTGAATCCCACGCGGCAGTTCCTGTCCCCTGCCCTCAGCCAGCCATCGCCCACCAGCCATCCCAGGGCAAGACCAAGATCTTGGCTCCAGGTCCTAGGGAGGCTGTGCCGGTAGATACGTCCATTCTTCCC
>JACPHL010000057.1 GCA_016188625.1 Candidatus Rokuibacteriota bacterium
TCCTTCCGCTGACACCCGTGCGGGTCGCGGGGCCCTTCGCCGCGCTCCTCGCCGTCCTGCTCCCCGCCCTCGCGGGGGGGACCCCCATCGTGCAGCAGGAGCTTGTGGTGGACGCCCCGGTGGCGGCGTACGGGCTGGGGGGGCTCTTCCTCACCCGCGTGGGCGGGGAGGACCGCCAGGAGCTGGTGGACCGGAGCGTCCGGCGCCTGCTCGCCACCGGGCTCTTCCGGGAGGTCGTCGCTGAACGGCAGGCGGTCCCGGGCGGGGTCCGGCTGGTCTACCGGGCCGTCCGCCACCGGCGCGTCGGGGAGAACCGGTTCCGGGGCAACCTCCGGTTCCTCGATCGGACCCTCGGGGCGACCCTCCCCTTCCGATCCGGCGCGGACTGGCGCGACGGGTTGGGGGAGGAGGGGCGCGAGGCCCTCCGCCAGTTCTACCGCGACCGGGGATACCTCCGGGCCGAGGTGAGGAGCCTCCCCCTGGAGGAGACCCGGCGAGCCGCTGGGTCGGCGTCGCGCCCACGGTGCGCGAGAAGGAGACATCGAGGCGCTCGAGTTCGAAGGGCTCAGCGGGCTCGCGGTGTCCGATCTCCAGCCGGTCGTCAGGACCGAGGTCGGTGAGGTCTTTCACGGGCCGACCTTCCGGGGGGACCTCGAGCGGGTGGAGGAGCGCTACCTGGACGCCGGGTTCTTCGGGGTCGAGGTGCGCGGCGAGGAGGTCCTCGAGGCCGAGACGGTGCGCCTGCGGATCCAGGTGCGGGAGGGGCGTCGGACCCCGGTCCGCTTCGAGGGGAACCGGGCCTTCCCGGATCGGGTCCTGGCGCGCCGCCTCACCTTCCGCGAGGAGCGGGTGGTGGACGAGTTCGAGATCGAGGCGAGCGCCAAGGCGCTCACGGCGTGGTATCGCGAGCACGGCTATGCCCACGCCCGGGTGACCGCCCTGGCCGAGACGGTGGACGGGGAGCGGGGGGTCGGGATCCGGATCGAGGAGGGGCCGCGCGTCACGGTGGAGGCGGTCGACCTCACCGGCACGACGCTGTCCGTCCGCCGCCTCCGATCGCGGCTCCGGACCCGCCCCGGCCAGCCGTTCACGGCCTCGCTCCTCGACCAGGACCGGGACGGTCTGCTGGCCGCGCATCAGGGGGAGGGGTTCCTCGACGCCCGCGTGACGCCGGTCACCGAGTTCCCCTCCCCGGACCGCGTCCGGGTCCGGTTCGTCGTCGAGGAGGGGGTGCGGACGCTGGTGGAGGCGATCGGGCTCGTGGGGAACCGGGTCCTCCCGGACGCGCGGATCCGCGAGCGGCTCCGGCTCACGCCCGGCCGGCCCTTCCGCCGGGAGGAGTGGGAGGCCGACCGGTTCGCCATCCTGGACCTCTACGGCGCCGAGGGGTATATCTACGCCGAGGTCCAGTCGGACCTCGAGTTCTCCCCGGACCGGCGGCGGGTCGGGGTCGTCTTCCGCATCGCCGAGAAGCACCAGGCCAGGGTCGGCGACGTGGCGGTGGTCGGGAACGTCCGGACCCGCCCCCACGTCCTCCTCCGGGAGTTTCCGCTGGCCCCCGGCGAGCCTTACCGGTACACTGAGGCCCTCCGCGGCCAGCGGCGGATCTTCGAGCTGGGCTATATCCGGAGCGCCCGGCTCATCCCGCTCGAGCCGGAGGCCGAGCCCGAGGAGGTGGCCCTCCTCCTCCGGGTCGAGGAGCGGGAGGCGGGGCTCCTCTCCTTCGGGTTGGGGTATAGTAATGAGGAGCGGGCCCGGGGCTTCATCGAGGTCGGCCATCGTAACCTGTGGGGGACGGGCCGGCGGGTGACCCTTCGCCTCAAGGGGAGCGAGATCGGATACCGGGGGGACCTCACGTACCTCGAGCCCTGGGTGTTCGGTCGCCGCGTCGATGGGGATGCGAACCTCTTCACCGAGTTCCGCGAGGAGCGGGGCTTCGACATCAGACGGAACGGGGTGAGCCTGGGGCTCCGGCGGGACCTGACCGAGCGGGTCAAGGGGCGGCTCGGCTACACCCTCGAGGACGTCGAGCTCAGCCGGATCGCCGATCCCGTCGCCACCCTGGAGGACGTCGGGGCCCACACCACCTCCAGCATCGCCTTGAGCCTGTCGTACGAGGGACGGGATGACGTCCTGGATCCCCGCCGGGGGTTCTTCGTCGGCTCGACCCTCACCTACGCCGGCGGCCCCCTGCTGGGCCAGGATGACTTCGCCAAGGCGGAGGCCGAGGTCGGGGGGTTCCTCCCCCTGGGACCGACGGTGCTCGCCCTGGGCGCCCGCGGGGGGGTCGCCTTCCCCTACGCCAGGTCCGAGCGGGTGCCGATCCACGAGCGCTTCTTCGCGGGGGGGGGCAGCTCGGTCCGGGGCTTCGAGGAGAAGCGCCTGGGGCCGAAGGATCCCGGCGGGACGCCGAGGGGCGGCGAGGCCGTCCTGACCACGAGCGTCGAGCTCCGGTTCCCGATCTGGCGGGCCTTGGGCGGCGTGGGGTTCCTGGACGGGGGGCAGGTGTGGCGGAGCGTCGAGGAGATCGAGCTCGCCGGGCCCGGCGACTTCCAGTGGGCGGTGGGGGCGGGCCTCCGCCTCAGGACCCCTGTCGGGCCGGTCCGGCTCGACTACGGCTACCGGCTCCAGGAGGAGCGCGGGCAGGATCGCTGGCGGGTCCATTTCACGTTGGGGCACGCCTTCTAGGTGCCCACACTCGCATGGGGGAACAGAACGGGCGATGAAGGTGAGGATCGGGCAGACCGAGATCGTCCTCGACCGGGGCGACATCACCGAGTACGAGGTGGACGCCATCGTCAATGCCGCCAACGACCGGCTGTCCATGGGGGCGGGCGTGGCCGGGGCGATCAAGCGCAAGGGCGGGACCATCATCGAGGAGGAGGCCGTCCGCCAGGGTCCCATCGAGGTGGGCGCGGTGGTGGTGACCACGGCCGGCAACCTCCCGGCCAGCTACGTGATCCACGCGGCGGTGATGGGGGAGGATCTCCGCGCGACCCCCGAGATGGTCACCCGGGGGACCCTGGCCGCCCTGCGCCGGGCCGAGGAGATGAAGCTCGACAGCCTGGCCTTCCCGGCCTTCGGGACCGGGATCGGCCGCATGGCCCCTCAGGACTGCGCCCAGGCGATGGTGTCGGCTCTCCGGCAGCACCTCGCGGCCAATCCCGGCTCTCGCCTGAGGCGCGTCCATCTCGTCCCCTTCCACGAGGATGTGCTCCAGGTGTTCGCCGCCACCCTGGGAAACCTGGGGAAGAAACGGTGAGTAATACAGGAAAAGGATTGAAAAGATCTCGAAAAAAGCTTAATCTAGCCCTAAAGACGATTCCTTTGTCTTCGCGGCCGGTTTCGTGGCTGACCCGATGAGGGGGATAATGAAGCGTTTAAAAATTGTTGCAATCCAGCAGCCTTTGGCGCAAAAAGGGGGAACAGGTCGAGCGGATGGCCACGATCCTGATCGCTGACGACGCGCCCGCCGTCCTCGACGTCCTCTACGAGGTGCTCTCGCAGGAAGGGCACGAGGTGCACACGGCCGCCACGGGCGGCGAGGCCCTCCGACGCTTCGAGGAGGTCCGGCCCGGGCTGGTCGTGCTGGACATCGTCATGCCGGACATGGACGGGCTCGTCGTCCTGGATTCCATCCGGCGCCTCGACACGCGCGTCCCGGTCGTCCTGATCACCGGCCTGACCAGCGAGACCCTCGCCCGGAAGGTCGCCCACGACCCCTTCGTGAGCTTCTTCCAGAAGGGCTCGGGGCTGGACAAGTTCGTCGGGCTCGTCCACGAGCGGCTCGTGAGCTTCTTCCAGAAGGGCTCGGGGCTGGACAAGTTCGTCGGGCTCGTCCACGAGCGGCTCGCCGCGACGCCGAGCTCGCACCCATGAGAATGTGTTCGAGTAACGCCTTGGGGAGTCTGCCCCCCGGCAGGCCCCGAAGCCTTTCGCTAGCGGCGGAGCCGGACTGGCGAAAGGTGGGCTTTGCCCAGGGCCGTCGGAAGGGGGGCGGAGCCCCCCTCCGAGTTAGGAAGCGATGAACCCCCGGTTGGGCGAACTCCTCGTCAAGGAAGGCCTGCTCGCCGCCGAGCAGCTGCAGAAGGCGGTGGCCGAGCAGAAGAAGTCCGGCGAGCGCCTGAGCATGACCCTCAAGCGCCTGGGCCTCGTCTCGGAGGAGCAGCTCCTTGACTTCCTCTCCGGCGAGCGCCTGAGCATGACCCTCAAGCGCCTGGGCCTCGTCTCGGAGGAGCAGCTCCTTGACTTCCTCTCCCGCAAGTACGGCATCCCGGTCATCAACCTCTCCCGGGTCGAGGTGGACTCGGAGCTCCTCCGGCTGGTCCGGCGGGAGATCGTCCAGAAGTACCAGGTCTTCCCCGTCCGCAAGGTCGGCAACACCCTGACCCTCGCCCTCTCCGACCCCACCGTGGTCCTGGCCATCGACGACGTCCAGTTCGCCACCGGCCTCCACGTCATCCCCGTCCTGGCGGCCGAGAGCGCCATCAAGGCGGCCATCGACCGGCACTACGACACCTCCGATGACATCCGGCGGCTCCTGGACCAGGAGTCGGGTGTCGAGGCGGGCCTCGAGCTGGTGGACCGGAGCCAGAAGGTGGATATCGCCGAGGTCGGGAAGGAGGCCGAGGAGGCCCCCATCATCCGCTTCGTGAACCTGATCGTCGGCGACGCCATCCGCAAGCGGGCCTCGGACATCCACCTGGAGCCCTACGAGAAGGTCTTCCGCGTGCGCTACCGCATCGACGGGGTCCTCCACGACGTCATGAACCCGCCCAAGCAGATGGAGCCCGCCATCCTCTCCCGGGTCAAGATCATGGCGAACCTGGACATCGCCGAGCGCCGCCTCCCGCAGGACGGCCGC
>JACPHL010000058.1:0-6286 GCA_016188625.1 Candidatus Rokuibacteriota bacterium
CCGTCGAGCGGGCCCTGACACTCGCCCGCGAGCGCGGGGAGCGCGGGGACGAGGCGCTCGCCCTCAAGATCCGTGGCGACATCGCCGCGCACCCCGACGGCCTCGATGCCGCCGGCGCCGAGGCGGCCTACCGGGAGGCGCGCGACCTGGCGGCCGCGCTCGCGATGCGTCCCCTCGTCGCCCACTGCCACCTCGGCCTCGGCAAGCTCCACCGGCGCACCGGGGATCGCTTGAAGGCGGCCGAGCACCTGACCACCGCGGTGACGCTGTACCGCGAAATGGACATGGGCGTTTGGCTGGCGCAGGCAGAGGCGGAGTTAAAGGGGTCGGGATGAAGCTCGGGGCGCCTTCATCGCCCCGATCTGTTCTGCCACGACGGAAAAGACCGCCGGGCGGCCCCGGTGGTGAGCCGGAACCGCCCGGAAGAGCGGGAAAATCTTAGCACGATGCAGTGGCGGGGTCGACGGGACTTGAACCCGCGGCCTCTGGATTGACAGTCCAGTGTGCTAACCAGGCTGCACCACGACCCCGGCGCCTATACCGTACACACTTACGCGAAGGGAGTCAACCGGAGATTCCGCGGACTGCGCCGGGAATTCGTATGCGGGAGCGTCGCGGGGGGGAGCCCCCGAAGTGCCGGCCGAGAGGGTTATCCGGGGTGATGAGCAAGGCAGGATCTCTCTCACCTGGCGCCTAGCTCACCCAGGGCTTGCGCAACCGCCGCGGAATCTCCATTTGCCGGCTCACGGCTTGACGTGCAGCACGTGGGCGTTGACTGGCTTGTCTATCCCCTTGAGATGGCAGACACGGGATTCTGCCTCCGGAAAGAGACCCTCTACGTGGCGATACACCTCCTCCGTCACCAGTACCTCGCCCGGCTGGGCGGCCCCCTGCAATCTGGCTGCGAGATTGACGACCGGTCCAAAGGCGGTATAGGTATAGTCCTTGCAAAATTCGCTCAACTCCCCGATGGCCACATCCCCCACCTGAATCCCCACACCGATACCGACGGAGACCCCCTCAATCTGGTGGATCTCACGAGACCTTTTTTGCAACTCAATCCCCGCCATGACCGCCTGTTGGACATGGTCTCCCTGCTTGATAGGCCAGTTGAAAAGCGCCAGGACGGCATCGCCGATGAGCTTGTTGACGATGCCATCCCGTTCCCAGATCGCAGAGGCGCAATTTTCGTAGAAACGGCTCAAGATCCGGGCAACCTGGGGAGAGTCTAAGGATTCGGAGAGACTGGTGTAGCCTCGCAGATCGGCAAACAGGACGGTGGCTGGAACGCCGATCTGTTTTGTTCCCCATTTTTTGAATCGGATAATCCGCGCAAACCACTTTTCACACATGGTGCAGACATTGGGGTTCATGCGGCTGATGCGGAGACCGACCAACCGAAATGGAATAGACAGGGGCCCTCGGATGACGACAGGCGCATGCAGCTGAGACCAACACCCCTTGCAGATCATGGATCGTGACTTGTGCATGATGGGTTGCCTTACGAGCCCGTGAGGCAGCAGGCCAGAGGGGTGAAAGGCGACCGCCCCCGCGGGCCATCGCGGCGACCAGGGAGGGCGTCGAAGGGTTGTCCGTGAACCCAGGCCAGGGGCACACCTGCCTCCCGGGAGGACCGGACAGTGACGAATTGGAAGTCGAGAAGACTCTAGGGAAGCGGGCAGAGCCGTGTCAAGGGGGTCATTGTGCTTCTAATCACATGGTGTCACCAGGCCACTGCTGCCGTCAGGCGGCCCGAGGGCTACCGCCGACGGGCAGGGCTGTACACTCAAGGGGTTACCAACGGGTTGACACGGCGGGAGAAGGGAGCGAGCCTGAGGAAGAGAGCGTGTGTCCCGAGAACCCGACAACCGGGAGGAGGGAAATCGTGATCATCGTGACGGATCGCGCGAAGGAAGAGCTCAAGAAGGCCCTGTCGGACGCCGAGGCCGAGCCGGGGGTCGGCCTGCGCATGGACGCGAGCGCGCCCGGGCAGTTCGGGCTGGTGCCGGACCGTGAGCGGGAAGGCGATGAGGTGGTCGAGCACGACGGGACCCCGGTGCTCTTCCTCAGCGAGGAGCTCTCCACCGCCCTGGACGGGGCCACCATCGATTGTCGGGACACCCCGGAGGGGCAGCAGCTGGTGATCTCGAAGGAATAGCCGCGCGCGCGCCGCGCCGGACGGCGGGAACGACGGAATCAGCCCGCTCACGGGGACGCGCCCACCCGATAGGCGGTGCGCCTGATGTCGGGGTTCATGGCATTCCCGTTCAGGTAGAGCGCGGTCAGTCCCGTTCAGGTAGAGCGCGGTCAGCACGGTGTACGTCCCGGGCTCGAGCCGGTCCTTGAGGGTGACGGTGAAGACCCCGTCCTCGGCGAGCCGGGCCCGGCCCGCCAGCCGGACCGTCTCGTCGGCGCCGATCACCACGTAGCGGCACTCCGGGGTCTCCTGAGCCTGAACGCCTGCGGAGGCCTTCCCGAGCGGCTCCCGGACGATCTCGTAGGTCCGCTGGTACTTCATGATCCGCTCGACCTCGACACGGATCCTCAGCCCGTCGGCGTCCGTCTCGATCGCCGCGTGGTACGCCCGGCGGGGGATCGCGTAGGCGTCGAAGGAGCCCACGCCCAGGGGGTAGCTCATGTCCCTGAAGACCTGGAGGACCACGGCCTCCGGCGACCACTGCTCCAGACGGTACGGCCCGTTGGTGACCAGGAAGTGCCCGTGCTTCGCCTGGAAGGCCCTCAACGCCGCCCATCGCTTCCGGGCCTCCTCCGCCGTGGCGAATCCCTTCAACGGCTCGGGCACATACCCTTGCCCCTCGAAGGCCTCCGCCAGCGAGGCGAGCCGCGCCTTCAGCCCTTCGTCCCGAACGAGATCGAGCCAGGCCACGCCCCTGCGGTCGGCCTCCTCGCGGGAGAACGCCGCCCACCCACGACCCACCGCCTCCTCCATGAGGGCGAGCACGTGCCAGGGGAGGCTGCTCCAGGGCGGCGCGATCGCGGCGAGCTGCTCGGCATCCCCCCGGGCCGCGGCGAGGTAGACCTCGACCACGGGCATCTCCTGGACCAGGGTGAGCTCGCCGAATCCCCGGGTGGCCCGGTCCACCCGGATCACCCTCACCCCGGCCAGGCGCTCCCGGAGCAGGGCGGTGGCCCGGTCCACGGCGGGGTCGTAGCGGGTCCCGCCTGGGGCCCCGGGGATGCCCCAGCGGAAGGCGAACCCGTAGGGGTAGAGGAGGTCGGCCGCGGTCATCCGCGTCCCGTCGTGAAAGGCCGAGGCCAGCAGCCGATAGGTGAGCTTCGCCTCCGCCGGCGCCCCTTCCTCGACCGGCCGGAGCCGCCCCGTTCCCGGCTCGGGGAGGAGCGCGTCGGGCGGGACCCGGACGATCTCCTGCGGTGGGGCGGCGGAGAGGGCGGGGCCGCTCTCGACGATGGGCTGGGCGAGGATCCAGAGGCTGACCACGGTGTAACCCACCATGAGCGCGGACATCGGGTACTGGCTCCGGACCGCCGCGCCCCGCGCCTCGAAGACCCGGACGGCGACGGCGTGGGCCAGGTAGACCGCGACGATGTGGCCGAGCACGATGGCGGTCACGGCGGTGTACCAGGCGAAGCGCGCCCCGACCACGCCGATGTCGATCCGATACCCCGCGGTCCCGAGGAGGTTCCAGCCGAACCCGAAGGGGTCCGAGGCCAGGGGGATGATGAGCTGGCCCTGGATCAGGAGGTAGGAGAGATAGTGCGCCAGATGATAGGCGAGGGCGATGGGGACGAGCGTGAAGACGAAACCCCGCGCCAGCTCCCCCGTCCCGAGGCGCCCGCCGCTGGCCGCGCCCATGAGCTTGCTGACGGCGAGATATGCCCCCAGGAAGAGCACGGGGAACGAGAGCAGGCCCAGGGTCTGGGTGAGGATCAGGTGGGCCCCGCTGACCCCCGGCAGGGCCGCGACGAGGAGTCCCTCCAGCCCCCCCCAGGCCGGCGTGGCCATGAAGCCGTCGAAGGTGACCGCCGAGAGCATCAGGAGCACGAAGGCCGCCATGGAGGGGGAGACGGGCTCGTTCCGCAGGAGCCCGACGGCCCAGGGGCGGAGGTTCCACTCCCGGTCGGCGCCGGCCGCCCGGCCGAAGCAGTCGTAGCAGTTGACGCACTCGCCGTCCCGATCCCGGCAGCCGAGGCCGCAGGCCTCGCAGACCGCCGGACGGGCCACGCGGACCTCCGTCGGCGCGAACCGGGCCAGCACCCCGAAGGCCAGCGAGAACGCCTCGCCGTGTCGGAGCCACCGCTCCCTGCCGAACAGGTACATCCCGGCCCAGGTGACGATCGAGTAGGCAAGGGCCAACCCCGCGAGGTGGGCGGGCCAGATCCGGCCCGGCCACACCAGCTCCACCCAGGAGAAGGCCAGGAAGAGGGCCACGGCAGGCCAGACCCCCAGCGCCTCCGGGTAGGGCACGCGGAGGGAGAGCGTGTCGCCCGCGCCGAGGCGCCGGGAGAGCGCCTCCGCCCGCACCTTCCAGGGGTTGACCAGCGCCCACAGGTTGCCGACCAGGGCCGAGACGTACGCCAGCCCCACCCACCAGATGATCCACACCAGCGCGGGGGCGAGGTTTCGCATCGGGTGTGGATCTCCCAGCAGCCCGGCGAGGAGGAAGACCACGAAGAGGAGCACCGAGGCGAGCTTCAGGGGAAGGCGGACGGCCGGGCGCGCGAGGAAGCCGACGGGCGTCCCGAGGAGGTTGAGGCGCGGGTAGCGGCGGAGGCCGGGTGCCCCTCGCACGAAGGCCCCGATGACCACGAAGGAGAAGGCGACCGCCGCGCCGGCCCCCCAGAGGTAGAGCCCCAGCGGGACCGGCAGGTCGTAGCGCTGGCCGAAGCCGTGGGCGAGGACCGGGACGGGGCTGCCCAGTCCCAGCAGAGACACGAGCCCGAGGATGAGGCGCCCCCAGAGACGCGGGCCCGGGGCTGGCGGAGGCTTCGGCATCTCACTCCTCACGGGTCGATCGGACGTCGGCGATCCGGTTCAGGACCCAGCCGGCGGCGTAGGGCGCCGGGACGAGGGCCGGGTCCCCGACCGCGAACCAGACGAGGCTGCCGGCCGGATCCGTGAAGCCGGCCACGGGGTTCCACGCCGCGGTCTGGTCCGCGTCGATGCCCAGGCGCAGCCAGCCGTTCCAGGGAAAGTCCTTCAGCTTCACGGTCCTGAGAAACAGGGACGAATGGAAGCCCGTGAGCGAGTCGTAGCCGAGATTCTCGATCCCGTCCGAGTACTCCGAGTTGAAGTACCACCGCCTCGGCGTGTAACCCACGACGAGCCGCTCGCACCCTCGGGTCAGCTGCCGGACCAGCGCCCGCTCGAGATTCAGCTTGTCGGTCGGGGTCGCGTACTCTCCCCGCCAGAGCCGCGTGAAGACGGCGTCTACCTCCCCTCGGGCCGCGTCGCCCAGCGCCCCGGCGAGGAGCCGATAGGCGTGAAACCACCCCTCCTTCACCCACGGCGGTCCGAGCCAGCCGTTCAGCGCGAGCATGCGAGACGCGACCAGGCCGGCGACCTCGATCTCCTCGAGGACGGCATCGCCCTCTCCCGCCGCGGCGCGCCACCGGGGCGGGATGAGCGCCTGGACCAACTCGCCCCTCGCCCGCACCGAGAGCGCCGGTCCCGTCGCCGTTTCCTCTTCCGTTCGGCTCAGGTACCGATCCCTGGCGGCCTCGGCCAGGTCGGCGTGATGGAGGTACGCCTCGTGATAGGGCGTGATCGGGTACGGGTGGAAGACGAAGCCGCTCTCGGCCCGGCCCAGGGCCTGAACCATCGCCCTCATGGCGGCGCAACGGTCTGCCTCCCCGGCGCGCGGGGAGGCCTGGAGCGTGAGGACCAGGTAGGAGCCGAGGGTCTCCACGTAGCTCACGGCGGCCGGCCTCTTCGCGCGAAACGCCGGCACCTCCCCGAGGTACGCGTGGAGGTCCCCCGTGGGGAGGCGGCGGGCCGCGGCGGCGGGATCCACGGTCTCGATCCGGATCTCCTGCGGGTAAAACGAGGGGTAGATCGGCAGCTCGTGCCCTCCGTCGGCGCGCGTGAGCACCATGACCGAGACCGCCAGCAGGACAGATGCCGAGGTCTTTTTCATGGAGCGGATGGGGAGGAGCTCACGGCGGGACCTCACGGGCCTATTCTACCCGCTCGGCCTCCGCTCGCAAGGCCCCGCCTCGTGTCCCGGCGGTCCGCGCCCAGGTCGGCGAGCCTCGCTACCGCGGCGCCAGGCGGGGGTCCAGGGCGTCGCGCAGCCCGTCCCCGAGC